>CAZKJA010000469.1:0-2745 GCA_964552925.1 uncultured Treponemataceae bacterium | reverse complement strand
CTTGGCTGAAAAGATAGTGCGGCGCGGCGGAGGGAGAATCGGTTTGATGCTCTTTGGCATCGAGGGCGCCCCGTTCGCCGTGCAGACCGGGCTTGGCTGAAAAGATAGTGCGGCGCGGCGGAGGGAGAATCGGTTTGATGCTCTTGGGCGTAGCGGGGCGGGAAAAACATGAACCCCCGCCGGGGGCGGGGTTTCATGATATTTGGGTATCGAGGCCGCCCGATGGCGGGCCTGCGGGTTATTTCTTGTCCTGTACCTTGGATTTTTCCTTGACTATTTTCTGTTCCAGCTTGTCCATCATCATGTCTATGCCCGCGGTGAGGTCGAAGTCCATTTCCTGGATGTGAGCCGTGGCGCCCCAGCGGAAGTTGATCGTGCACTCGCACTTGTACTGCTTTTCCTTGGTGAACGCGAACAAGAGGTCGACGATCAGGTCCTTTGCGTACGAGATGCGTTCGAGCTTCTTGTCGAGGTACGAGCGATTGACTTCGCCGAGATCGAAGTGAACGGAACGGACATCAATTGTCATGCAAGCCTCCTTGTACCGGCGTTGGCCGGCAGATTGCGTTCAACCGTGCTTACGGCCGAACGACGATTCCATGTTCAGCTCTCCACGATATTTTGCCACGGTCCTCCTTGCCAGCTTGATGCCCTTGTGGGCGAGTATGTCGGTAATGTCCTGGTCGGACATTATGCTGGTTTCCTTCTCTATTATCTCCTTGATCACCTGCTTGACGCCGCTCTTCGAGAACCGCGAGCCACGGCTTCCCGAGCCGGATATGCTGTTGGTAAAAAAGTAGCGGAGCTCGAATATACCCCAGTCGGTCTGCACGTACTTCTTTCCAGCGATACGGGATATTGTCGTTTCGTGTACCCCGACCTCGCTCGCTATGTCCTTGAGAGTGAGCGGCGCCAGGTACTTGGGCCCGCGTGCGAAGAATGGCCGCTGGAATTCGACTATCGACCGCACGACCTTGAGAAGGGTCTTGTTCCTCTGCTGGATGCTCTGGATGAACCAGCGGGCCTTCCTGATATTGTCCTTGACGAAAACGTCGGTGATCTTGTCGTGTTTCTCCTCCGAAAGCCTGTCGAAGAACGGATTGATGCCTATGACCGGTATCTCCTCGTCATTGATGACTATTACGAATTCGCCGTCCTTCAGCCTGACTTGCACGTCCGGAGTGACGTACCTGGTCTCCTCCGCGCTGTATTGCCTGCCCGGAAACGGGTTGAGCGCCTTTATGAAAGCCAGTGCCGCGTCGAGTTCCGCGTCTGTCATCTTGAGCCGTTTCTGGATTTCCTGGTGCTTGCCGTGCTCGAGCAGCTCTATGAAGTCGCGGACTATCTCGAGGGCGTGGGGTGGGGCGTCGGGCATCAGCATTGCCTGGACGAGTATGGATTCCCTGTAATCGCTCACGCATACGCCGACCGGTTCGAGGCCTCGGACGATGCCCATCACAGCATCGACCGATGCCTTGGGGGCTTTGCGGCAGAGCACGTACGGATCTTCCTTGTGGAAGCCGTCCGTATCGAGATTCTGTATGAGCGTTTCTCCGAGGTCACGTTGGACAGGGGAGATCGGCTGGAGCCTGAGTTGCCAGAGCAGGTGTTCCTGGAGCGTTTCAGGGCTCGTTATCGCTCCTTCGAGGAACATTCTCTTGGAATCGGAATCGTTGTCGTTCGAACGGTTGAATCCCGGGTCCGAGCTGTTCTCGAAACGTTGTTGGGTCTCGGAATCCGCTTCCCGTTCCTCGGGTATCGATTCCAGCGACATTGTCGAGCGGTCTTCGATCACCTCGAGCGCAGGGTTGACCTCTATCTCCTGCTGTATCTCCTCCTTGAGTTCCTGGAGCGGAAGCGACATGAGGCGGATGGACTGGATCATCTGGGGGCTGAGTTTTTGCCTTTGTTCCTGGATGATTGATGGACGCTGAAACTGCAAAGCCAATCCCCTCCCGGTATCAGTCCGCGTTGCGGGTCTCTGCAACCCTGCTTAAATGGTATAGCATCGCGTGACAAAGTCAAGCTTCGCAAGGATGCTGTTCCGCGATCATGATACAAGAACCGTGCCCAATTTAATCGAATTCCGCGCCAATGCCGGTCATATCACCTTGACGCTGTAAATTGGGCCTTATTACCTTAGAGGCATACCTGCTGGATCGTTTATATGCCGTATACGCCTTGATAGACTTTTCAGCCATCACCATATCAGAGCGAGGCTATGTCCAAACATACGAAACACGATGGAGAGAAGCGCATGGATAGGAATGAGTCCGGACCCGATTCGGTCCACTCGAATCGGAGCGCTTCAAATGAGGCGGCCGACGGCGCCGCCCATATGCCGGGCTTGTCCGGCGACACCGCCTCGCCCGATCCGGAAGCGGCCGGAAAAGCCGCGATCGAGCTCACAAGCCGTATCGCGGCCCTCGAGGACGAAGTTTCGTCTCATAAGGATCAGTACCTCAGGAAGCTCGCGGATTATGAGAATTTCAGGAAACGCATGTTCCGCGAGAAGGAGGATTCGGTTCTGTACGCCAATACCCAGATCCTCTCCGACTTGGTCGGCGTGCTCGACGATTTCAACCGTGCCGTCAGCAGTTCCGAGACCTCGAAGGATTTCCAGTCCCTTCACGATGGAGTCGACATGATTAGGAAGCGCCTGCTCGGACTCCTCGAGAGCAAATACGGCTTGGCAGGGTTCAACTCCGAAGGCGAGGCCTTCGATCCCAATATGCACGAAGCGGT
>CAZKJA010000468.1:0-2766 GCA_964552925.1 uncultured Treponemataceae bacterium | reverse complement strand
GACCGGCCAGCCGATCCGTACAACGCGTTCGAGCCGGTGGACTCATCGGCGGCCGCGATAGCGGCGCAGGGCCTCCTGAGGCTGGGCTCGTACCTGAGCTCCGCGGGCGATCCAGGCGGCGAGCGCTACAGCTCGGCAGGTCGGCGGACCGCGGCGACGCTGATGGCAGAGCCCTACCTGTCGGAAGACCCGCGCCACGAGGGGCTGCTCCTCCACGCGGTCTACCACTACCCGAACGCGTGGGACATGTCCGCGGACGGCAGCGATATCCCGCACGGCGAGTCGTGCATGTGGGGCGACTACCACCTGCTCGAGCTGGCGCTCTGGCTCCACCGCCAGGCCGCCGGCAGGAAGCCCCAGCGATTCTTCGACACCGGTCCGGATCCCGATGGAGCCGCGTCATGAACGACATGAGGCGAAGCGCGATCCACACAGCGACGACCAAGCCCTGGGACCTGGAGACAGCGGTCCGCAAGTACGCCGAGGCCGGCATCGCCGGGATTTCAGTCTGGAAAGAGGCGCTCGAAGGACGCGATCCCCAAAAAGCCGGCGTTATTATAAGGTCGGCGGGGCTCCGGGCGGTCTCGCTCGTACGGGGAGGCTTCTTCCCGTCCGCCGACGCCGAAGTCCGCAAGCAGCGCATCAAAGACAACGAGAAGCTCATCCACACGGCCGCGGAACTCGGAGCCCCGCTTGTTGTCCTTGTTTGCGGCGCGGACCCCAAGGTGAAGATCGCCGACGCGAGGCGCCAGGTCGAGGCCGGCATAGAGGCGATACTGCCGCTGGCGCAGGCGGAAGGCGTCAGGCTCGCGATAGAGCCGTTGCACCCGATGTACGCCGGCGACCGTTCGGTTATAAACACGCTCGCGGAGGCGAACGACCTGTGCGAGCGCATCCACAGCCCTTCTCTCGGGCTCGCCGTCGACGTGTACCACGTGTGGTGGGACCCGGAGCTCGAGGCGCAAATAACGCGCGCGGGCAGGACGGGCGCCTTGATGGCCTTCCATGTCTGCGACTGGAAGACGCCGGTGCTCGACATGCTCGAGGACAGAGGCCTGATGGGCGAAGGTTGCGTGGACATACCGCGCATACGCGGATGGGTCGAAGAAGCCGGATTCAAGGGCTTCGTCGAAGTGGAAATATTCTCGCGGAGGTTCTGGGCGATGGACCAGGACGAATACCTGGGGTTGATCCTGGACGCGTTGAGGGAGCACGTATGAGCGAAAAGAAGATAGGCATAATCATGAACGGCGTCACCGGCAGGATGGGCACGAACCAGCACCTCGTCCGTTCGCTGCTGGCGATAAAGGCGCGGGGCGGACTGCCCGCGCGCGACGGTTCGCTCATAGTCCCGGAACCGGTCCTCGTCGGCAGGGACGAGCGCAAGCTGAAAGCCCTCGCCTCCGAGCACGGCGTAGGCTCCTGGACGACAGATCTCGACGCGGCCCTCGGCGATCGCAAGAACGACATCTACTTCGACTCCCAGCTTACCTCGCTGCGGCCTGCGGCGATAGGCAAGGCCATTGCGGCGGGCAAGGCTATCTACACGGAGAAGCCGACGGCGACAAACCTCGAAGAGGCGCTCGGCCTGCACCGCGCGGCGAAGGCGGCCGGCGTCAAGAACGGCGTGGTGCAGGACAAGCTATGGCTCCCCGGACTGCGCAAGCTAAGATACCTTATCGATACCGGGTTCTTCGGCAGGATACTTTCCGTCCGGGGGGAATTCGGCTACTGGGTGTTCGACGGATTCTCGCAACCCGCCCAGCGCCCGTCGTGGAACTACCGCGCCGAGGAAGGCGGCGGGATCATCCTCGACATGTTCTGCCATTGGCAGTACGTGATCTCCAACCTCTTCGGCGATATCCGCTCCGTCTCCGCCCTCGGAGCCACCCACCTTCCCAAGCGCGTCGACGAAAGCGGAAAACCCTACGACTGCACCGCCGAGGATTCCGCGTACGGCACCTTCGAGCTTGGGAACGGCACCATATGCCAATTCAACAGCTCGTGGGACGTGCGCGTGCGCCGCGACGACCTCTTCACCATGCAGGTCGACGGCACCGAAGGTTCGGCGGTCGCCGGACTGCGGGAATGCCGCATACAGAGCGAGGCGATGACGCCCAAGCCCGTCTGGAACCCCGACATCGACAGCCCGATAGACTACTTCGCCGATTGGGCGAAGATGCCGACCAGGACTGTCTACGACAACGCCTTCAAGGCGCAGTGGGAGCTTTTCCTCTTGCACGTCGTCCAGGACGACCCCTTCCCCTGGGACCTTCTCGCCGGCGCCAGGGGCGTCCAGCTCGCCGAATCGGCCTTCAAGAGCTGGCACGAGCGCCGCTGGGTGGATATACCGAAGCTCGGCTCGTGATGTACTGGCACCCATCCAGACGTCGTAGCGACAGAAGCGAGCCACGCCAATGAAAAGAGCCTCCAACCACATCCTTGTCATATTCGGAGCATCCGGAGACCTGACCAGGAAGAAGCTCCTGCCGGCCCTGTTCGAGCTCCACCTGCAAAACCTCCTTCCGGAGCATTTCGCCATACTCGGGGTGGGCAGGACCGAGTACAGCGACGCGAGCTTCCGTGACCTCCAGTCGAAGCACCTGGCGAAGACCTTCCCGGACGAGGCAAAGGCCTCGGTCGACAATTTCCTGCCGAAGCTGTCCTACATATCGATCGACACCGAGGATCCCGCGGACTACAACCTCGTCAGCGCCGCGCTCGTCCGGATCGACCTGGCCTCGGGGACTGGCGGGAATTACATCT
>CAZKJA010000467.1:0-2771 GCA_964552925.1 uncultured Treponemataceae bacterium | reverse complement strand
CGTCGAGCGCGAGGCTCTCGTAGTTCTCGATGACGGCCTTGAACGACGCGCGTACGAGCGAGTCAGCGTCGACTGTGACCGAAGGCGGTTCCGCCCAGTAATATTCGGCGCGAGGCGGAAAGGTTTTCGTGTCGGAGCTGCGAGCCTTGTGAAGATCTGCGAGCTTGATAGCCTGAAGAGATGCATACTCGGTGTCGCTTACGTACGCGATGCCGGAGGTAGAATCGATCCCGAACAACGTTACGTAGTGCCCGCCGAACGACATGTACTTCGAGCCGTATTTACCGCCGTAACGGTACGGGAGGTAGCGCATGTCGACCCTGAGCACGACGGGTATGCCTTGCTCGAGGAGCGAGCGTATCTCGGTCCAGCCGGCGTCCTTGCCTTCGGGAACCGCCCCGCGCCATGCGATTCCCGTCGCTTCGAAGAACCGTTCGCGCATGTTTTCGCACCGCGCCCCGACGAAGGGAAACGTCCCCTTCAGATAGATAAAAGACGGCGCTCCGCCTCCGCCGATTATCATGCATTCGCTTACGTCATACCCTTCATACCGTAGCGCGTTCATGATCGCGGAGCTTTCGCAGTGCCCTCCGGCCGTCACTGTCACGTCCGGAAGGATGGTTTTGTAAACGCCGTCGCTTTTCCACGGCGCCGCGTACGACGCCGCGCACGACGCAAGAGCCAGAACTGAACACAAGAGTCCGCATTCGTTCTTCATTGAAGTACCCCCTGGGCAAGACGATAGGGTCTGCCCCAAGGGCAGGGTCAAGGGTTTTTTTCAGGATTCTTTCTCGAGGATGATGATTGCGCGCATCAGATGCAGGAAGCCTCGTTCTGGAAAATGGGAATGCTTTCAAAAGTCGTAAAAGCGGTTGAAGCAAACCAGCGCGCTATCTTCTGGATGAACGACTCAGAGCCGGGTTAACGCCAGTCGGCGGCAAGGAGGAGCCAGCCGTAGAAATCCAGACCGGTCGCGGGAGCATCGGGGTTGAAATTTCTGCCGTCGACGAGCGACATGACGCCTTCTTCCACGACGCCGAGCACCGCGTCGAAGTACGGCGAGCCGTACGATACGTCGGGCACCGGGCTCTGGCCGCGCGACGCGTACCGGATCGTATACCTCGACGAGACGCGGACGTCGCCGCGAGCCATCATGGACCACAGGAACAGCGCCGCGTCCTTGCGCGAGGCCGGCGCACTGGCCTCGGCGCCCGAATCGGCGTACCATCCAGAGGCCTTGAGCCGGTTGAAGAGCACGCTTGAAGCCCACGGAGCGCCGCCGGTGATACGGTCGAGCACGTTTGTCTCGGACTGGGCGACCGACGTCATGCCCAGCATAGTAATAGCATTCTTCGTCAGGGACGAGGCAACCCCAGCGGACGGCGCCGACTCCGCGTCGCGAAGCGCGTACGCGCGTTCCCGGTCTTCGCCGTAGAGCGTGCCGTACTCCGGCCCAAGCCTGGGCAGCGCCGCGTCGAAGGCGGCCAGCGCTTCGCGGAAACGGCCTAGCGCGAGCAGAGCCGATCCCAGCTCGGCGCGTATCCGGGCGCCGTCGTCGGCCAGCGGGGCAGCCCGTTCCAGGATCGCGAGACGCTCCTCGGCTGTCTTGGCCAGGCGCGACGACACGACCGCCGCCAGCTCGTCGCCGCGATAGGCGGCTTGAGAGCGATCAAGCAACCTGGAGGCCGCGGACTTCTCGCCGGCTTGTAGCGCGGCCTCGGCCGACAGCGACAGTATCCTGGCGGAGCGCGCCGTATCGCTCGACGGGGCGGCCGCGAGCTTCTCGAGCCGGTCGCGCACCGATTTCAAAGCCGCCGCGTCGGGCCGCGCGCGGACGAGCGCCAGCTCCGACTCCATCTCGGCCAGCGCCGCTGGTTGCTCGCCGGCCGGAGCGTCGTACAGCACGTCCCGCTGTATGGTGGCGCAGGAAGACAGCGCCAGGATCGCCGCGGCGGCAATAGCGGCCGCGCATCGTTTCGTTGTCATCATCGCGCCTGGGCCTTTCATCGTCCGGAATATGCGCGCAGTGTATCGTCGGCGCCGCGTTCTATTAGATCGAGCCGGCCGTCCCCGTCCACGTCGACGAAGGCCGGAACGCCAGAACCCGATTTCGGGAAGCCGGGCAACGGCGAAAGGTCGCCGGAGAAGGCGTACAGCGCGTCGCCGCCGCCGGAGACATAGAGCTCTTCGCGTCCGTCCCCGTCGTAGTCAAAAGCGGTGACCGCCGAGCCCCTGGCAGCCCCGTGCCCCACGGCGACCCGCCCGAGAGTCGAGCCGTCCAGACCGATCTTCCACAGCGAGCCCTCGACTGAGACGACGAAGAGCGAGCGCCAGCCCGGAGCCCACGCGGGCGCCGCGTCGAAAGAGCCTTCAAGTTGTACCGGGAATCCCGGAGCGGCTTCGGCGAGCGATCCGAATGCAAGGAGCAGGCCGGCCTCGGTAATAGCCGCCACCAGGCCATCCGTCCCGGTATCGGCGCCGGCGAACACGGGTGCGGCCGACGCAAGACCGGGCAGCACAACGGGCCAGCCGGGCAGCAGGACGCCGTCAAGGTCCATCATGTAGAGCGCGGCGTCGAACGACCGCGGCAGCGCCGCGAGCGCGTACGAGGAAACGGCGGGGCGCGAACGGGGCCTCGAGCCGAGCGATCCGGAGAAGCGCGTCTGGCCGTCAGCAGAGATGAGCATCAGCGCGGGCTCGGATGATACCGGAACTACGAGCCGGCCGGAGGATACGGCGGGCGGGCCGGAGACGCGCTGGCCCGACAGGCG
>CAZKJA010000466.1:453-2775 GCA_964552925.1 uncultured Treponemataceae bacterium | reverse complement strand
CGATCTTGGCGGGATCCTGGATCTTTACGAGGGCGGCTTCGACTTTGGAGGCCTGGACGTTCCACTCGCCTTGCTTGGCGCCCATCTTGTAGCTTCCCTTTACGGCGCGGACAAGTTTGGAGTCGCCGCCGGCCTTGTGCAGGGCGTTCCATGTGACGCTGACGATCCTGCCGTTCACGATGGTGATCAGGGCGGTGGCTGCATAGCCGCTCTTGTCGAACGCGGGAGCCTTGGCGAAATACCAGCCGTCGTTCTTGTAGGCGCCTTTGGCCACTGGAGTCGATGCGAGTGCGGATTTTACTAGATCGAAGAAGGGCTTCACATGCATCGAGGCTCCGGCGATCGCATCCGTGGTGCCTTCAGGCGAGGAGTACTTGGAGAAATCGATATCCTGGGTGTCGATCAGGTATTTTTCGACTGTCGCAGCCTGTTCGTCCCATTCCTTGCCGAGCTTGGAGATCTTCTTCATCCCGTAGCGGCCGGCAGAGGCTTCGGTTTTCTTGTCGGGCACGCCTTTGTTGTTGAGTCCGTTCCAGGTGGCCGCTACGATCTTGCCACCTTTAACCTCGAGTACTACCTGCTCGCGCCATCCGCTCGCCGGGTATGCGGATTCCTCGGCATAGTAAAAGCCGTCCTTGAGCTTGGCCTGGGCGCCTACCGACACCGCGGCAAAGACTGCCAACACGGCCATTATAGCGATAATGTACTTCTTCATAGTCCCTCCTGTCACACCTCAACGGTGCCAGCCCCTCGGGGCATTATCTCTTTACAATATAGATGACGTCAAATAGTCAAAAATGTCAATACTATCGATATGAAAATATTCTATCGATGAGGATAGCAAACACTGAGAAGGGTGGTTACCGTGCTCGATGATATCGAGCGGCTGTCAGACGATTATGACACTGTTCTCCGCATCCCGGTACGGGCTTTGGGCGTATTTGTCCGCGTGCCAATCGTTCTCCCATCGTAGGTCGTCCAAGAGGTATCTGAAGTGGAACTCCCGGCCTGAATCGAGTTTGACGCTCGCCTCGAATCCACCGTCGGAGTTCGATTTCATCGGAGTCGCGCTTCGGCTCCAATTGTTGAAATCACCGGCGACGGCTGCTGTTTTTACGCCTTCCGCCTGCTCTGCCTGTATCACGAATGTCACTGTGCATGATGCGCCATCGCGAGTGTAACGTTTCTTGACCATGGTCAGTACACCTCCCAGCTCCCTGGATAGAAGTAGTATAGGTTGTAGCTCACCAGGAAGCAATGCCGGTATTGACACATTGACGCAGGTGTCTATGATATCCGCAACCAGGGGGTGCCATATGAACGTGCTAGCCGAGGAACTCAATAAAAAGATCGAAGGAACCTGCGTGCAGAGACTTCTTTCGATCATGGGCTCCAGGATGTATTTCCCCAAGGGCATACTGTCGCAGAGCGCCGAGGCAAGCGAGAAGGCCAAGCGCTTCAACGCAACGATCGGCATGGCGGTAGCCAACGGCGAACCAATGGTTCTCGATGCGGTCAAGGCGCAGCTTCCCGGACTGTCCCGGAAGGAAGCTGTGGCGTACGCGCCGACAGCCGGGGTTCCGGCGACCCGCGAGGCGTGGCGCAAGGAAATGCTGGGGAAGAATCCTTCCTTGGCGGGCGTCGGATTCTCCCTCCCCGTTGTGGTGCCCGGTTTGACGGCGGGTATTTCGTATCTTGGAGATATGTTCATCGATGAAGGCGACAGCGTTGTGGTCGCGGACATGTTCTGGCCGAATTACCGGCTGGTCTTCGAAGAGCGCAAGGCCGCAAGGATAGCGACGCACCGGTTCTTCACGCCTGAAGGCGGCTTCGATGTGGCCGACCTCGAGAAGGTCCTCAGGGAAACCGGCGGCAGGAAGGGCAAGGCCGTCCTGATCCTCAATTATCCCAACAACCCGACTGGATATACGCCTACGCTCGCCGAGGCCGACGCGATGAAGGCGGCAATAATAAGGGTGGCCGATTCCGGCATCGACCTGCTTGTGATCTCGGACGACGCGTATTTCGGTCTCCAATATGAGGAAGGCACGTTGCGCGAGTCGATGTTCGCCAGGCTGGCGGCCGCGCACCCGCGCATCCTGGCCGCCAAGGTCGACGGGCAGACCAAGGAAGACTACGTCTGGGGATTCCGCGGCGGTTTCATCACGTTCGCCTGTCCCGCGCTCGGTGAAGGCGGATACGATGCCCTGGTTAAAAAGCTGATGGGAACCATCCGTTCGAGCGTCTCGAGTTCGACGGCTCCGACGCAATATATCCTCGCCAAGGCGATGGCCGACCCCCGTTACGCGCAGCAGAAGCTGG
>CAZKJA010000466.1:0-443 GCA_964552925.1 uncultured Treponemataceae bacterium | reverse complement strand
CTGGAGTACAGCGCGTTGCTCGAGCGCCGGTACCATAAGGTCAAGTCGTTCGTAGCGTCGCACGCAGCGCCCAAGGGCCTAAAGGTTTTACCGTTCAACTCGGGCTACTTCATGTGCTTCGAGTGTTCCGGGTATTCGGCCGAGGCTCTCAGGCTGAAGCTGCTCGACGAGCGGGGGATCGGCACTATATCGATACAGGAGAAGTGGCTGCGGGTAGCCTTCTCGAGCGTCGACGAAGGCGGCCTCGACGAGCTGTACGCGGATATATACGCGGCGGCCGCCGAGCTCGGCCGCGCGTAAGCCCCCGGAAAGGCACCAATCGCCCGGGTTAGCCCGGGCTAGCCCGGGCTAGCTGACGTGCCTGTGCGCCTGCTCTGCCGTCCAGCCTTCGTGGACGATGCCGACCATCGCCTCCACCATGGCGCGGGTGTTGCCCTGCGCCC
>CAZKJA010000465.1:0-2780 GCA_964552925.1 uncultured Treponemataceae bacterium | reverse complement strand
CTTGCGCCTGCGAAACAGGGTCGAAAGGTCGTGCATGTCGTAGACGGTGGGTTGGATACAGAGCCATGTCCAAGAGGTATACTTCCAGCTTGCGCAAGTACTTGCTTGAGACGTACATCCGGATGCTTTTTGGTATAACCGCGGAAGCGCTCCTCGAGGCTCCTGATACCGGATCTGCGGCAGGCAGCGGGACAAGCGATTGTGAAGCCGACCCGCTGGGAACCGTCCGGTCGTACCTGGAACTGCATGCCAACGAGCGTTTCCCCCTGTCTCTCCTGGCTGGCCTCAAGCCATTATCCCCTGAAGCGGATCGCCCAAATGACCGGATTCCTCGATGAATACCATTTCTCGAAGGCCTTTCGCCAGTGCTATGGCCTGCCCCCGGGTGTATACAGGAAGGCGACATGCAAGGAAGGAAGCGGCCGGTCCGCGGATGGGGGACTTTAAACGGTTTGGCATGGCGTTCGGGTTATGGATAGACTAAATTAAGATTGGAAGGAATATGGTTGCCATAGCAAATCCCGAGAAGATAGTACGCCGCCTCGTTTCCGCCCTCGTTTTCGGACTATGTTCCCTATTTCCACTCGGCGCAGAAGCGAGGACCGTAAGAATTGGCGTATTTCCCGCCGCGCCCCTCGTGCTGATCGACCATGATACGCCGGACGGCCTGTTCATTGACTTGATCGAGTATTTTTCCCAAATCCTTGACTGGCGTGCCGAATATGTGGTCGGCACCTGGAGCGTGTTGTTGGCGAGTCTGGAAAAAGGCGAAATCGATCTTCTTCCGGCCGTAGGCTACACCGACGAACGCGCTTCGATATACGACTTCACCAAGAATCCCGTCTATATCGACAGCGGTGTATTGTTCGCCGATAAAAAATTAACCCTTCATACCGTTTTCGATCTCGAGGGGAAACGGGTCGCAGCGGTAAGCGGAAGCATCTTCACGAAAGGCTTTCTCGATTATATCGATTCGTTCGGCGTTCGCTGCGAGATCGTCCTGACGAGGGACAATCGGGAAGTCATGCAGGCTATCTCGAACGGCGAAGCGGATGCCGGCGTGTGCATATATTCGCTGGGAAACGTGCTCGCGCGCGAATTTCCGGTCGCGATCACGGCGATCAGCTTTTCCCCGATCGCCTTGTCTTTCGCCGTGCCGAAGGGCGGAAACGCCGACCTGGTCGCCGGTATCGACCGACTGATGGCCGCGATGATCGGTGATCCAGACTCCCCGTATAGCCGCATGTACAGAAAGTGGACGGCTCCACCGACATCGGCAGAACTCCCCGCGTGGCTGCTCTGGACCATCGTCGCCTCGATTGTTTTGGCGCTTTTCCTCGGAATATGGAATGTTTCCCTCAACCGGCAGGTGGCGTCCAAGACGAGGCATCTGGTCCAAGAAATCTCGGATCGGAAGCTTGCCGAGGAAGAGGTTCTGCGGCTGAATGTCGATCTTGAAAAACGCGTGGCGGAACGCACCGTTCAGCTCCAGCACGCGAACAGGGAATTGGAGTCCTTCGCGTATTCCGTCGCCCATGATTTGCGGTCGCCGCTTCGCGCGATTGGCGGGTTCTTGCGGATATTGATAGAGGAGCACGCCGGGGAAATCGATTCGGAAGGCAAGCGGATGCTGAACATCGTTAGGGAAAACGCCGCACAAATGGATCGCCTTATTACCGGACTGCTGGATCTGTCGCGGGTGGCTCGCATCGATGTCCAATTCGAATCCGTGGATATGGCCGCGCTCGCGAACGAGGCTTACGGGAGAATCGCCACGCCCGAAGTTCGGGAGAGCTTCGCCTTCTCCGTCGGCGCCTTGCCTCCGAGCTTGGGGGATCCAACGCTGATTCGTCAAGTGTGGGTCAATTTGATCGGCAACGCTATCAAGTTCACGATGCCCCGCGCAGAGCGGCGAATCGAAATCGGATGCGGGACTGAGAACGGGATGAACACCTTTTACGTCAAAGACAACGGGGTCGGTTTCGACCCCCGGTATCAAGAAAAACTATTCGGCGTTTTTCAAAGGCTGCATAGTGCCGAAGAATTCGAAGGTACCGGTATCGGCTTATCGATAGTCGCCCGCATCATCGAGCGTCTCAACGGTAAAGTCTGGGCCGAGAGCCGGGTCGACGAGGGAGCTACCTTCTTTTTCTCGCTTCCCCGCGATCGAAACGTTCCATCCTGACGGGGTCGAAGAAGGCAATTGCACTGCTTGCATCAGCCCTCTGCGTGTTACCTGGAAGCCGAATTGACGATGACCGGCAGCCGGCCTTTCCATTCGTCCCACGCCTTTGGCTCCGTCACGAGTTCGCACATGAAGTGCGCGACGTTGGACATCGAGCTCTGGTCCGGCTTGGCCAGGCTGCTCACGATGCTCTCGTGCAACGCGTATGTACTGATGTCACCCTCCACGAGCGAGTCCGGGCGGACGATTACCCACTGAATGGATGGATCGGCCAGGCCGATCCCACTGCAGAGGAAATCGGCGGCGTTCTGGTTGTCCCTCGCGGGGGGCACGAGCCTGCGGAGCATCCTCAAAAACGCCCGCTCGATCATGCCACGGCGAGTATCCAACTGCCCTGGGCGGTTGACCGATACGCTGCTCATGAGCACGAACTTGACGGGCGTCGGCGGCTGCAGGTCCGCGATCGCGCGGCAGACCCGCTCGGTCGCGCGCGAGACCAGGTCGTGCGGCGGCCCGAAGATGCCCTTGAGGTCGATGGTGTGTCCGAGGCAACTGACGACCGCGTCGCATCCCCGGACCTGGCCCAGCAAGTCCT
>CAZKJA010000464.1:0-2792 GCA_964552925.1 uncultured Treponemataceae bacterium | reverse complement strand
AGGGAGACTTCGGCTACTCGCTTCGGACGGGCAGGGAAGTATTGCCCGACATCCTGTCGCGGTTGCCGTTGAGCCTCGAACTGACGGTGCTCGCGTTGTTCCTCGCGCTCCTGATCGGCATACCGCAGGGAATCATGTCGTCGCTCCGCAAGAATCCCGTGAGCGATGTCGTCAACCGCATCCTCGGGCTTCTCGGTCTGTCGCTGCCGCAATTCTGGCTCGCGTCGTTGATGGTTCTGGCTTTCGCCAACACGCAAGGCTGGATCCCGATGGGCAACTTTATAAAGTTTACCGAAGATCCGCTGCGCAACCTGCGGATGATGCTGCTCCCATCCCTCGCCATAGGCATTGGGCTGGCCGCTGTGATAATGAGATACACGCGCAACAGCATGCTGGAAGTCCTGCAGATGGACTATATACGCACCGCCAAGGCCAAAGGCCTGTCAAAACGCGTTGTCATAATCCGGCACGCGCTTAAAAACGCAATACTCCCCGTCATCACCGTGGCGGGCTTCAATACAGGCTACCTGCTCGGAGGGGCCATAGTGATAGAAGAAGTGTTCGCTCTGCCTGGCATGGGAAGGCTCGCGCTATACGCGATCTACCAACGCGATTATCCGGTTATACAGGCAATAGTCCTCGTGATCGCCACGCTGTTCGTCCTCGTCAACCTGCTCACCGACATCATCTACTCGCTTGTCGATCCAAGGATCAGGCTCGACAGCGGATCGGGGCGCTCATGAGCGAGGCACGCATGAAATCAAACCGCCTGACCCGCAACAGCATAGCGATGACGGGCATCGCTATAATAGGCCTGTACATCCTCGTCATACTCCTGTCTTTATTCTGGCTGCCCTTCGACCCCGTCGAGATGGACATAGACAATCTGCTGGCGGGGCCTTCCCTGGCGACCGGCCACCTTTTCGGGACCGACGAGTTCGGCCGTGACATACTGTCGAGGATAATGGCTGGCAGTTCCATATCGCTGATCATCAGCCTGTCGGCTACCGCGATGGGGGCCGTGATAGGCACGATGATGGGGACATGGGCGGGTTACCTCGGCGGCCGCTGGGACCACTTCATAATGCGTATCGCCGACGTGCTGTTCAGCTTCCCGTCGCTCCTCCTGGCTATCTTCGTGATGGCCATCCTCGGCGAGAGTACCTACAATGTCGTTATCGCGATCGGCATCGTCTACATCCCGCAGTTCGCGCGGATAAGCCGCGGGGCCATACTTACCATAAAGTCCAACGAGTTCATAAAGGCGGCGCGCTCGAGCGGGGCGGGATCGAGTTATATACTCTTCAAGCACCTGCTGCCGAACATCCTGGTGCCGCTCATAGTCCAGGTATCGCTGTCGCTGTCGGTGGCGATACTCCTCGAGTCGTCGCTCAGCTTCCTGGGCCTGGGAGTGCAGCCGCCGGCGCCGTCGTGGGGCAACATGCTCTCCTCCGCGCGCAAGGTGATGGTGCTAGCCCCCTGGACGGCGATATACCCGGGGCTGGCGATATCGTTCCTTGTACTTGGGTTCAACCTGCTCGGGGATGGCCTCCGGGACATTCTCGATCCGCGCCTGCGGAACGTGCGATAGGCGGCCGGCATGACAAACGATACGCGTGAAGACGCGATCCTGAAAGTCGAAGGCCTCGTCACCCAGTTCGGCACCGACCGCGGGCTCGTGAAGGCCGTCGACGGTATTTCCTTCGAGCTGCACCGAGGCGAGACCCTGGGCATAGTCGGCGAGTCGGGCAGCGGAAAATCGGTGACAAACCTCTCGATCCTGCGCCTCGTACAGGAGCCGCCGGGCAGGATAGCCGCCGGCAAGGTGATATTCCAGGGCAAAGACCTCCTGGCCTCTCCGGAGGAGGAGGTTCGAGTCCTCCGGGCAAGAACATCTCGATGATATTCCAGGATCCGCTGACGTCGCTTAACCCCGTGTTGAAGGTATCGACGCAGATAGCCGAGGCGATACAGCTGCATCACGGACTCGGCCGCAGGGAGGCCAAGGCCAAGGCCGTCGAGATGATGAAGCTTATCGGCATACCCGACGCGGAGCGCCGCGCCGACGATTACCCGCACCAGTTTTCAGGTGGCATGAGGCAACGCGTGATGATAGCGATGGCGCTCTCGTGCGACCCCGACATCCTGATAGCCGACGAGCCGACGACGGCGCTCGACGTGACGATCCAGGCGCAGATACTCGAGCTGATCAAGGAGCTTTCGGCCAAGCGGAAGACGGCTGTAATAATGATCACCCACGACCTCGGCGTTGTCGCCGGCATGTGCGACGTCGTCTGCGTGATGT
Source organism: uncultured Treponemataceae bacterium (assembly GCA_964552925.1). Lineage (GTDB taxonomy): Bacteria > Spirochaetota > Spirochaetia > Treponematales > UBA12059 > SZUA-370. Next base: position 487 of record CAZKJA010000464.1, on the reverse strand, counting down.
ACGCGGGCCGCATAGTCGAGAAGGCGGCCGTGGACGACCTGTTCTACGACCCCAAGCACCCGTACACGCGAGGCCTCCTCGACTCCATCCCGCGCGCTGACCGCTCGGGACCGCAGAGGCTCTATTCCATACCCGGCGCGCCGCCGAGCCTGATCGAAATGCCCGACGCCTGTCCATTCGCGCCGCGTTGCGCGAGCGTGATGGAAAAATGCTTGACCGCGATGCCACCAGAAACCAGCCTCGAAGGAAAAGCGCCGCGGACCGTCCGCTGCTGGCTGCACGCCAAGGAGGGCCGCGATGCCTGAGTTCGAATACCTGCTCGACGTGCGGGGTCTCAAGGTACATTTCCCCATCGAGAAGGGCATCGTATTCAAGCGCCGCGCCGGTTGGGTCCGCGCGGTCGACGGCGTCGACCTCAGGATCCGCAAAGGCGAGGCGCTCGGGCTCGTCGGCGAATCCGGCTGCGGCAAGTCGACCACGGCTATGG
>CAZKJA010000463.1:0-2793 GCA_964552925.1 uncultured Treponemataceae bacterium | reverse complement strand
CGGTCGCCGGCGATACGGTAGGCCGAGAAGCCGCGGATGAAGATGGCGTGGACGATGTTGGCCGAGAAGAGGGACATGAGGAGTGCCAGGATAGCGTTCGCCTCGCCTCCGTTCCGCTTTCGCCGGCCGAGGAGAATTATGGCCAGGAAAAAGCCCTGGGCCGCGCCCGCGCCGATGAAGAGATCCAGGATAGTCTTCAAGGTATCCATCGCCGCGCGCCTCCGGAGCTCACGGCTTCTTGGCGCCGAGCGCCGCTTCTATCAAACCGTCGTCCGCGACGTACGGCAGCGTGATCGAGCCGTACGCCGAATACACATCGTTGTATTCGGCGCAGGTCGATACCGCGTGCTCGTTGCGCGCCCAGGCGCGGCGGGCTACGCCGCCCATCGCGTCCCAGGGCATCGCCATACCGATGATTGTGTCAACCCGTTCGGAGCCGTCGAGCACCAGGCCGAAGCCGCCGTTGACGCTCTTCCCTATGCCGACGCCGCCGCCGTTGTGCAGGGCGACCAAGCTCATGCCACGAGCCGCGTCGCCTGCAAAGTTCTGTACGGCCATGTCGGCCATCACGTTGGACCCGTCCTTGATGTTGCTCGTCTCGCGGAACGGACTGTCGGTCCCGCCCGTATCGTGGTGGTCGCGCCCCAGCATGATCGGCCCCACTTCGCCCGCGCGTACCATCGCGTTGAACTTGAGGGCGATCTTCGTCCGTCCCATCGCGTCCTGATAGAGTATCCGCGCCTTGGTGCCGACGACCATCCGGTTCTTTTCCGCGTCGCGGATCCAGGCCCAGTTGTCACGATCCTGTCCGCGACGCGTCGGGTCGACGCACGCCATCGCTGCCGCGTCGGTTTTCTTCAGGTCGTCGTCTTTCCCCGACAGGCAGACCCAGCGGAACGGGCCGTATCCATAATCGAACAACTCCGGCCCCAGGATATCCTCGACGTAGCTCGGGAATATGAAGCCGTCCTTCTCGTCGACGCCGTTTTTCGACACCTCGCGCACGCCAGCGTCGTAGACGGCCTTGAGGAACGAGTTGCCGTAGTCGAAGAAATACGTCCCCTTGGCCGCCAGGCGCCGTATCACTTCGAAATGCCTGCGGAGGCCCGCGTCGACAAGGTCCCGGAACGTGCGCGGATCGTCCTTGATCAGGCGCGTGCGCTCGGCGAAACTGACGCCGGCGGGGCAGTAGCCTCCCTCGTACGCGGCGTGGCAGCTGCTCTGGTCGGAGAGCAGGTCGATTGCGATACCCGTCGTGTCGGCGTATTCCAGCAAGTCGACTACATTGCCGAGGAAAGCGACAGCGATGGCCTCACCCTTGCCCCTCGCCTCTTCGGCTTTGGCAAAGGCTGCTCCCGGGCTCGTCTCGACGGCCGACACCCAGCCCTGCTCATGGCGGGTCCGCACGCGGCTTTCGTCAACTTCGGCTATTATCGAGGCGGCGCCTGCGATGATGGCGGCCTTCCCCTGCGCTCCCGACATGCCGCCAAGGCCGCTCGATACGAACAGCTTGCCGCGCAGGTCGCCGTCGCGTGCTACTCCCAGTTTAAGCCGTCCGGCGTTGAGCAGCGTGTTGAAGGTACCGTGGACGATTCCCTGCGGGCCGATATACATCCAGCCGCCTGCCGTCATCTGGCCATAGTTGGCCACACCGAGGGCCGCTGCGTGGTTGAAGTCCTTCTGGTTGTCGAACATGCCTATCATCAAGCCGTTGGTTATCACGACCCGGGGAGCCAGATCGTGGCTTTTGAACAGGCCAAGAGGATGCCCGCTCTCGATGACGAGCGTCATCGTCCTGTCGAGTTTTTCAAGGTATTTCTTGATCAGGACGTACTGCATCCAGTTCTGGCATACCTGCCCGGTCTCGCCATAGGTCACGAGCTCGTACGGATACAGCGCGACATCGAAATCCAGGTTGTTGTCCATCATCACCTGGAAGGCTCGACCCTCGATGCAGGCGCCACGGTACTCGTCTACAGGCTTCCCCGCAAGCTTGCCCGCCGGCCTGAAGCGGTAGCCGTAGATGCGGCCGCGATTCCGCAGCTCGTCGGCGAATTCGGGAGCAAGGCGGGCATGCCAGCGTTCGGGCACGTAGCGCAGGGCGTTCTTTACGGCGAGCGCTTCCTGCGCCCTGGTAAGATGAGCCTCGCGCCTCGGGGCCCTCCGTATGCCTGGCTCGAATACCGGGTCGGAAGGCAGTTCATCAAACTCCAACCTGAGTCCGCCAGCCTCGTCGAATGAACCCATACGAACCTCCAATCAACACAGGCAGAATAGCCTTATATACATAATTAACCACAGAGACATAGAGAAGACGAAAATGGGTTTGGATAAGAATTTGAGGCTGAACATAGCCATTCTTATCCCAGATTCCCAAGCTATACACGCTTTTTCCTCTCTCTTTTTACAGAATTGTATTCCTCTGTGTCTCTGTGTCTCTGTGGTTCAAATTCCATATCTTTATTCCCGGGCAACGTCGGACATGGAGTCTTCAGCGGCGCGGAGGATGGCGCCGTCGGCGACCAGAGCGACGGCGGAATGGATGTCCGACTGCATTATACGGTCCTTTTCGACCATCGGGACCGCCGACCTGAGCACGCGGTAGGCGGCCGCTGTCGCGGGAGACAGCTCGTCGGCGCTGCCGCGCAGGTCTATCGCCTGGCAGGCCGCGAGCAGCTCGAGCGCTATCACGGTACGGGCGTTGCCGAGAATCTCACGCGCCTTGCGGGCGGCTATCGTCCCCATCGAGACGTGGTCTTCCTGGTTGGCGCTCGACGGTATCGAGTCGACGCT
>CAZKJA010000462.1:0-2803 GCA_964552925.1 uncultured Treponemataceae bacterium | reverse complement strand
CGAAGAACTCCCTGCGCACGTAGTCCGGCGCGATGAGCGAATCCATCGCGTCGTTTATGGCCTGCAGCCGTTCCATGCTGGCGGCGGGTAGTTTCTGGATGGCCACAAGGGACACGCCGTGCCCCGCGCAAAAACTTGTCGCTTCCGCGATAGCGGTACGTAGCTGCCCGACGAGTTCGCGCTTGTCCTTGACCGGGCTGGCCCCTCCCTTGCCCGCACCGTAGATTGCCAGCGCCTTCTCCAGCGAGGCGAAGACGTTGGCGTAATCGACGATGGTTCCCGAGTGCTTGCCCGCGAACACGCGGTTGGCCCGCGCTATCGTCTGCATAAGCGTGTGGTTGCGCATCGGCTTGTCCAGGTACACGGTAGAACAACTGGGCGCGTCGAATCCTGTCAGCCACATCGCACACACGAACACGAGCCGCAAGGGATCGCCGGTGTCCTTGAACCGTTCGTCGAGCCGAGGCTGCGAGTCGTTCATGCGCCTGCGGTGCGGCTCGATATCCAGGCCCAACGCCTTCATCTGCGCTATCTCGTTCTGACCGGGAGACACGATCACCGCCATGTCGGTCGAAGTAAGGACATGCAAGCGCTCGATGAGCTCGGCCATCTTCTCCCGGTTCGCCGTGTCCGGTTCGTCTCGTTCCGGCACATATCCGAGCCGCCCGAGTTCCTTGCGCACCCGCTCTGTCTCGAGCTTCCAGTGCGCGAGCACCTTGTCGTGCATGCGCAACGCGGTCGCCTTGTCTATCGATACGACCATAGCCTTGCCCAGGAAGCCGCGACCCAGGAAATGGCGCACGATATCCTTGGCTACCGTCTCGAGCCTGTCGTCGCGCGTTATCAGGTGGTATTGCTTGCCCAACTCGCGCTCGAGCCTGGCTTCCTGGTCATCGTCGAGTTCCGCCTTTTCGATAAGATCGTAGATGTCATTGTTGAGCTCGGGATTGACCAACTGGAGTTCGGGCGTCCGGTTTTCGTAAAACAGCGGGACGGTGGCGCCGTCCTCTATCGACTGCTGGAAGTCGTAGATCGACACGTAATCGCCAAAGACCTCCTTGGTGCGCTCCTCGCCCGCTATGAGCGGCGTACCGGTGAACGCGAGGAACAGGGCCTTGGGCAGGGCCGCGCGCATGTTCAACGCCAGCGTGTCGTACTGGCTGCGGTGCGCCTCGTCGGTCAATACGATAACGTCCGGCCGGTCGCACAGAATCTCGGCGCTCTGGAACTTGTGCACGAGCGTAAAGATGTAGCGATGGTTGCCGCCAAGCAGTTCGCGCAGGTGAGCGCCGCTGGAGGCATGGCAGGCGTCTCCTTCGGCCTCGCTTACGGCGCCTGAGGCCTTGAAGGTCTTGGCTATCTGCTGGTCAAGCTCAACACGGTCGGTCACGATGACGAAGGTCCAGTTGCCTGTAATTTTACGCAGCACCTTCTGGGCGAAGAACACCATCGAGAAGCTCTTGCCCGAGCCTTGCGTCTGCCAGAACACGCCGGCCCGGCCATGCCCGCGCCGCCTCGCCTCGAGCATCGAACTGATGGCGTTGTTGACGCCGAGGTACTGGTGGTTCTGGCCTATGATCTTCGTCAGCCCCGCCTTGTGCTCGGAGAACAGTGTGAAGTTCTCCACGATGTCGAGGAGCCTCGTCCGCTCGCAGATGCCGCGCAGCAGGACCTCCAGCGACACGCGGCGGCTCTCGTCCTCGCGCTCGATGCGCTTCCAGTCGAAGTATCTGTCCCAGTCGGCGGTCAATGAGCCTACCCGACTTTCCGTGCCGTTGGACGCGATCAGCACGGCGTTATACCAAAATAACGACAGAATCTCGCGCCTGTAGTGCGTCAGGTTGTCGTCGAAGGCGACGCGCGCGGCCACGCCGGGCTTCTTGAACTCCACCACGACGAAGGGCATGCCGTTGACGAAGCCGACCAGGTCTGGCCTGCAGGTATAGAGCGCCCCCGTGACGCTGAACTGGCTTACAAGCGTAAAGTCGTTGTTGTCCGGATTTTCCCAATCCAGCAGGCGCAATCGCTCAATCTTCTGTCCGCCGTGCTCGAGGTCGGGCAACGACACCGTTATGCCTTCCTTGAGCAAACCATACACATCGCGGTTGGCCGCCTCCAGGCTCATGGCCGAACGGTCACGGGTAAGCTCGTCAATAGCCGATGCGATTGCTTCGCTTGGCATATCGGGATTGAGCTTGACGAGAGCATCGTGCAGGCGGCCGGAGAGCACGACCTCGCCTTTCGTCTCCCTGCCGAAGAGCCCGGCCTCGTCGAGCGCGACCTCCCACCCCAGTTCGGCGAAGAGCGCGATAGCGGGCCGTTCCACCAGGTCGTCTTCGGTGTAGGGGTGGCTCATGGTTCTTCCACTCCAGCGCTATCTGACAGCGCCTGTTCGATGGCTTCGATGCTTGGCAGGCCGGTTTGAAGCTCGGCGGGCAGGGATTCCATTAACTGGTATTCGGCAATGCCTATCGGCTGTGTCCTATCCCCAAGAGCGTATTCAGCAACAACCTTGTTCTTGCTCTTGCACAGTAACAGGCCGACAGTGGGGTTATCCTGCTCGTTTTTTACCTGACGATCGACAGCTGTAAGATAAAAGCCGAGCTGGCCCATATGCTCCGGCTTAAAGACTCCGGCCTTGAGCTCGATTACCACATAACAACGTAGCCTGAGGTGATAAAAGAGCAAATCTATAAAGAATTCGTCACCACCCACATCCAGGAGCACCTGCCGACCGACAAATGCAAAACCAGCACCAAGTTCCAACAAAAACTCCGTCACATGCTTGACTAGTGCATTTTCG
>CAZKJA010000461.1:0-2803 GCA_964552925.1 uncultured Treponemataceae bacterium | reverse complement strand
GCCGAGTTGAAGCGTATCCGGGTGAGGTTGGCAGCCAGAGCGTACTGGATCGCGTCGATGATGGTGGACTTGCCCGAGCCGTTGTCGCCGGCGAACAGCGTGGCTTCGCCGATCGGTATGCAAACGTCGTCGAAGAAATGCCAGCCGACAAGCCTGACTCGCCTGAGTGATATCATGCGTCACCGCCCTCGTCTTCGATGGCACCGTTTTCCACGACTGGGGATGCTGAGTCGGTTTCATTTCCGATGAAGCCCATCACCTCGGTTATGCCGTCCTGGTCCAGTACCAGAGCCAGGCTGGGATATAGCACGAGCTGCCCGTCCGGATCGGCCTCTTCCCGCGGCGAGCGGATAAGCTTGGCCGCGTTGAAGCGCCTGAGTATCTCGATGAGCCGCGTTTTCTTCAGGTCGCCTTCGATCAGCGCCTTGTACCGTTCGACAAAATCGAAGACCGTCACCGTGGGAAAATCGGTCAGGCTGACCAGGTTGCGCTTTTCCTCGAACAGCAGGCGGAACGTCAGGAGCGCGATGGTTTCTTCCCGTCCCAGCCTGGCCCGTGTTTCGGCTCCTCCGCGCCAGGCTACCACGCCAAGGCTTTCGTCCTTGCGCAGTTCCGCGCCCATGCAGGCAAAGTACGGTTCCAGGAGGCCGAAGTTGCGAACGGCAAAGTCGTACAGCGCCTCGTCGACGCCGCGAAGCAGGAAAGTGCGGGCCAGGAGCTCCCTGACGGCTTTCCTGAAGCTGTCGAATTCGGACGGTTCGAGGGCCGACAGGTCGCCGAGGGCGTCGATTCCTTCTATCATCGTATCCTCCGGTATCCGTGCGATCTGAAACTCCACCCAGCCGCGCTGGCCTCGCCATCCAGCCATTCCACCTTGTACGGGAACCGGCCTGACCTGGATTCGCCGTAGCTTGTCGCGTGCAGCACCCTTACGAAGGAGGCGGTGTCTACAGCCAGGTCTTCAGCCTTTGCAAAGGCCCCTGGCAGGATGCGCTCTGCCAGCCACGCGGCGATGCGTTCCGGCGTCAACTGGCGCTCTATCCGCAGGCGCAGCTCTGCCTCGGCCATCTCGAACGCCGCGGTATCGACTACGGGACGGACGTCCAGGAACTGTCGTTCCGTGTCCCTGGCCCAGCGTCTGTACCTCGACTCCTTGCCGTACCAACGGAGCCGGTACAACCTGTGTGCCAACCGTCCGGCCATCGAGCCATCGGCGGAAACGGCACGGGCGATGGCGGCCAGCCTGCCAGCTATCGTGTGGCTTTCCCTCAGCCGGCCGCGTATGCGTTCCAGCGAAGAACGGGCGTACAGCATGTTGCGTCTGTCTATCTCGTCGAGCGTAGGGTCGAGCGCGCGCAGTTGGTCGCGTATTTCTTCGAGTAAAACGCCGAGGCGTTTTCGTGCCTCGTCGCTCGATTCTCGCCTGAGCAGGGCAAACGCCGAGGCGGTCCTGTCCATCCATTTTTTGTCGGCCAGGAACGAATTGACCACCCTGACTATCCGCGGCCGGTATCGTGACAGGTTGTCTGAAGTCTTGAGCCTTGCGTAGGCCCTGTCGACGACTTCCTCGAGGTATCGGTCGTAGTGCAGCCGCAGGATTTCCGGTATCTCGGCGCCGGCTGTCTGTTCCAGGAGCCGTTCGTAATGCATGCGGATATTCTGCGACAGCACCTTGAGCGAGTCGACGAGCAGGGTCAGGTGGTAGTGCGCGTTGAGTACCGCGTGGTGTCCGTGCTCCCGGGCCGCGTCTCCGCAAAGCGACGAGTAGATAGCCACGACATGGCTCTCGTACTCGAGCGTCGATCCGCGTTCGGTAGCGGCCAAGGCGTCCAGGAATGGCTTGGCCGATGCCGCTATCGTCGCCATTCTCGTGTAATCAGGTAGGGTTTCCTCGCCTATCCAGCCGGTGGTCATGAGGAGCCGCAGCGTCCGGGATGCCGCCAGCCGGGCGGGGTCCAGGGTACCAGGGTCGTCATCCTGATGGTCCGAGCCAGATTCCCCGGTATCCATCATGATGGACCGACCGGTCTCCTCGTAATGTTCGGCAAAGCGGCTTACCAGGGCCGACCGCTCGACGCCGCCTGGAGAATCCTGGAACAAGCGGTAAAAAATAAGCAGGCAGGCGGCGTAGTCCTCCCTGTTCGGGCTGGCCAGTGGCGAGAAGAACGATGTAGGCAAAATTGAAAAAATACCCGAGGACATACCGTCATTATACGGCAATCCGGGTTATTCAGGACAGGTGGCCCGAAAACCGCTTACAACTCCCCCATCCCCAGATCGCCGTGGATCTTGAACATGGGACCGTCGCGTTCGACGCGCAGGTCGCGCCCGGGAAAGGCATCCGGCAGGTAAGCCGCGATCAGGTCGCGCACGCGGTTCTCAATCTCCCTGCGCTCGATGTCGGGCACCGGCTCGTCGGTCGCGATGACGACCTCGACGAGGTATCCCTTTCCGAGCCTGCTGCCGTACCCCGGCGTGAAGAAGACGCCTACGTTGAACAGGCCGTCCGCTTCGGGATTGGCCGTCTTGCCGCGGGCTGGCCGGTTCCGACGGAGTTTCCACCTGCCTTGGTAGCGATCCTCGAGCGCCCGGTCGACGCGGTCGAACAGATCCTTCATCCTGTCGTCCCATTCGATCGTCTTTGGGTGGTACATGATAGTTGCTCATTGTACAGCTTCGGTACCGCGGGTACCAGCTGTGGGAGCGGCTTGACCTGCCGAGGCTCCTTGGCCATCATGTCGCCATGATTATCCTGCCCGGCCTTACCAGCACCAAGAAAGATCGGATCCCGTCGTTCATTGAA
>CAZKJA010000460.1:0-2816 GCA_964552925.1 uncultured Treponemataceae bacterium | reverse complement strand
TTCCAACCATCATATGCACCTGTGCGCCGCCGACGTCGAGGCGTTGTTCGGCCCCGGCCACAAGCTTACAAAGACCAAGGACCTTATGCAGCCCGGCCAGTTCGCCTGCGACGAGACGGTCACGATCAAGGGACCCAAGGGCTCGATCGACAAGGTCCGCATACTCGGGCCGGAGCGCAAGGAAACCCAGTGCGAGATACTGTCGAGCGAGACCTTCAAGCTCGGCGTGCCCGGGTGCCCGACGCGCGAGTCTGGCAAGCTCGACGGTTCCACCCCGTTCGAGATCGTCGGCCCCAAGGGAAGCGTCAAGAAGAGCCAGGGCCTTATCATCGCCAAGCGCCATATCCACTTCGACCCTGCCAGTGCGACGAAGTTCGGCGTCAAGGATAACGAGATCGTCGACCTCAAGGTCCCCGGCGAGCGCGGGGCGATTTTCCTTAACGTAATCTGCCGCGTCAACCCGAGCTACGCGCTCGAGTGCCATCTGGATTTCGACGAGGGCAACGCAGTCGGCATAGGCAACGGCGCGATGGGCGAAGTGCTCCTCAGGGCCTGAGCTCTTCCATTCCCTAGTCGCGGAGGCCTCCGTCGCGGCGGCCGCCGCCGTAACTGCCGCGTGCAAGCGCGGCGCGGCCCCGGAGGAACACGATGAGCAAGGTGATTTTGAAGGCCCAGGATCTTGACGGTTACCTGACCGATGACGACAGGGTGATGATCGACCGGATGGACGGCTTGTATCGCAAGGCGATGCTGTCGTTCAGCATCCTGTCCTCCGCGCGGGGCGACGGGGAACGGAAAAAAGAGGAAGCCTCCCTTATAGCGCTGTACAACGAGATGGGCGGTCTGATGCAGGAGATATGCAAGGCCGAGCCCCGCATCAAGGTATATTCGTTCGAGACGCCGAGGGAGAATCACGGCGAGGCATCGAGGCTCATCGCCAAGCTACGCGACATCAATACCCAGCAGCAGGAGTTCATGTATTACACCCAGCGGGCGTATGAACTCCTCTTCGGCCTCGCGTTCGGCGGAGCCAAGAGCGAGAACAAGAACTATCTTATCAACAAGACCCCCGTGACGGTACCGGTGCAGAACTTTGCCGTTCACAAGATACCCAACATCGACGACCGTATCGAGAAAACCGTGATGTGCGTAATGCTCCGCGGCGCCTTGCTGCCGTCGATGATAGTCTCCAAGGAAATCCAGGAGTTCTCCTCGAAGGGTTACGTGACGCCGTTCGCGCTGTTCAAGATAAAGCGCGACGAATCCAAGCACGAATCCAATATGGAATACATCCTCGACCTCGACCGCTCGTACTTCAAGCCCGAGGAGCTCGACGGCAAGGACCTGATCTTCGCCGATCCGATGAACGCGACCGGCGGCAGCCTCGTGACTGTGGTCAAGTACATCCTCGACCTCGGCGTAAAGCCGCGTTCGGTCAGGTTCATGACGGTGATCTCCGCGCTCAAGGGTGCCCTCCGCGCCGTCCGCGCGGTCGAGAACATGACGGTCTACACCTTGTGGATGGATCCGGCGCTCAACGAGATGGCGTACATAATGCCTGGTCTCGGCGACGCGGGCGACCGAATCAACGGCAAGGACATGGAAGAGACTCCGCGCGACATGATCCAGTTGCTCGCGGACTACGGCTCGGGAATCTCGAGCCTCTACCGGGCACAGATACGCACGATCGAGGAGACGGTGCTCAGGCGATGAGGCGCGCAAGGCCGCGTGCTTCGGTTCGTGCCGCGATCGCGCTTGTGGCCGCGGCGGCGCTCGGGTCGCTGGGAATGTCGTGCGCGACCGACGCCGGGCGCCGGCAGGCGGCGGCGTGGACCGAGATAGGGAACGCCTGGGCCGAGCTCGAGAAGTGGGACAAGGCGGGCGACGCCTGGTCCCGCGCGATGGCGCTCGATCCCGGCCAGGCCGTCGCAGGTTACAACCTGTCGCGCGCCCTGGCCGAGGCCGGCAAGTACGATGAATCGATAGCGAAGAGCGATACTTACCTCGCCACTGACCCGGACAACGCCGCCGTACTGTCGGTCAAGGCATACGCGCTCTACAAGGCCGGCCGGAACGACGAGGCCATCGCCGTATACGAGCGGGTCGTGGAGCTGAACGGCGGCGATTCCGCTAGCTTGTTCAACCTGGCGGTGCTCTACGAGGCCGACGGACGCCAGGAAGAGGCATCCGCGCGCTATGACGACATACTCAAGCTCAAGCCCGACGACGCGACCGCCTCGTATCGCAAGGGACTCATCCTGGCAGCCGCCGGCGACGCCGAGGCCGCGCTTCCTTTCATCCAGCGCTATAGCGACGCCCAGGCCGACTCGACCGAAGCCCGGCTGTCGCTGGCTGTCGTACAGGAGGCGGCAGGCCGTTTCGCCGACGCGATCGAGTCGTACGCCGCCATAGTCGCAATTGACGCGGACGATGCCGACGCCTGGTTCTCCCTGGCCCGGCTCCGCCTAACGATCGCGGGCGACGAGATCAGGGGCCTCGAGGACTTGGACACCGCTATCACAAAGGGCTGGAAGGACGCCGCGCTCGCCGAAGCCCTCCTCGGCTCCCCGAAACTGGCCGCGGCCGACAAAGTCCGCTTAAAGCTGGACGCAGCCGGTCTGCTCGGCGATACTAGTAACGACGGCTCTCCCCCCGGCACTCCCGTAGACCAGCCTTAATATGTACCCGGTGAATAATTCCTGACTACAACGCCCCTCTTGCGTTCCGCTTAAAGCCGTGTATCCTTATGCCCATAAGGTAATGAGGAGGCAGAAAATGCGCCCGAGCACGTCAAGAACGTGGCTTGTCGCCCTGCT
>CAZKJA010000459.1:0-2818 GCA_964552925.1 uncultured Treponemataceae bacterium | reverse complement strand
CCTCGCTCGTCCCCGGAAACAGGGCCATGATCGCGTCCCCGATATATTTGTCGATGAAGCCGCCGCGTTCGCGGATTTCCGGACCCATCCGCCTGAGGTAGTCGTTCAGGAAAGAGAAGACCTCTACGGGCGTCATCGATTCCGAAAAGTCGGTGAACGACCTGATGTCGGTGAAGAGTATCGTCATGTCGGCCTTGGCCTGGTCCCCGAGCTTGATCTGCGTGATGTCAGTTTTTCCTAAATGCGAGAGGAAGGCGCTCGGCACGAAGCGCGCGTTGGCTTCGTTGAGCGCCGTGATGCGCTCGATGTAGTCCCTGATTTCCCGCGACATCGAGTTGAAGGCATTCCCCAGGTCCTCGATCTCGTCGCGTGACCGAACTTCGATATCGATGCCGTAGTCGCCCCCGGCGATCCGCTCGGCCCCGCTTTTCATGGACCTGATGGATCGCAGGAGGATGGCCGTGAAAACGGCGAAGGCGGCCAGGAAGCCGACGATGATGACAAGGCCGCCTTCGATGCTGCGCCGGACGAATGCGCGGTTCGCTTCGTCCAGGATATCGGCGCTCACCGTAGCCTCGAGTACGGCCGCGGGTTTCCCGTCGGCGCCAAGGATGGGCGAGAAGGCGGAGAGCCAGGCGCCGTAGATGTCGCTGTAGCGGAGATAGACCGGCTCGCCCGTCTTGAGGACCCGCTCGAACTCGTCCTTGACGTAGGGATACAGCTCGATGTAATCGAAGGAGCCGAGGACCCACCACGAATCCCCGTCTTTCTTGTAGATGTAGTCGAAGACGCCGGAATTCCAGGGGTCCTTGTTTTCGTTGACCAGGGAATCGACGGTGCGCAGTATCCGCGAAAAGGCAGGGGATCCCTTGATTTCGGACAGGCTTCTTCCTTCGAAGCGAAGCGCGTCGATGTCGGCGGGGGCGATGGCGCCGGCGCCGATTTGCGCGAGATGCTGGAGGCGCTGCTTGATGGAGGTTTCAAGCGGTTCGGACGCGACGGCGTAGACAAGAACCGCGACGATGACCGTCATTACGGTAATGAGGGGCACGAAGATCGCCAGCTGTTTGAGGACCAGGGGCGCCATGAATATGAAAAGGCGACGGTACAATAAGACAGTCGCGGCGAGGAGCGCGGCGACTGCCGCCCAGGCGGCCGCGAATGAAGCCAGCGAAGCTGCCTGGGCCGACGGCGTCAGGCGGGCGGAGGAGATAACCGAAACGCCGCCGGCAGACGGGAAGGTCAAGAGGTCCGCCGTGTATTCGTTGGCGACGCGGATGGCGCCGTCTCCGTCGGAACGCAAGTCCATGAAAGCCAACTTGGCCGGATACCCCGCGCGCCGGGCGGAATCGGGATCCAGCACGAGCGAAGTCACAACCGGTTCCACGTCCGTCGTCAGCGAGATCACTGTGCGTTTCCCGTCGACCGCCAGCAGCCTTCCCCGGCTGTCCATCGAAATGGCCGTAGGAAAAAGCATTGCGCGTTCCCCGGCCGCCGGAAAGACGGTCTCGATGTTACCGTCCGCGGTTGCGAACAGGATCGTTCCCTCGGGGGTAAGGAAGTACGCCTCGCTCGGAGACACCGGCACCGCGTCCAGGCAGGCATAGACGTCTACTCCGGTAAGCCGCACCGATCTTTCCGCCCCCTCCGTCAGGAGCGGCTTGCTCCGCAGGGTCCAGGTCTCCTCCCCGTCAAGCAGGAACCAGTACAGCACGTCGTCGAAGATCCGCACGAAAACGGGTTGGCGCTCCCAATCTCCCATCGCTTCGCCTTCGTAAGCATAGGACACGATGGCTCCCAGGAAGCGGCCGTCGCCCGCGTAGCGTAGAACCCGGCGCGCGGCGGTGTTCGATGTCGCGATGTCGAGAACCGTATCGTCGACGTAAAAACGGCCGAGCGAGTCGAAGCCCGCGAGCCTGCCGGAATAGAAGCCCCCGTCCCGTTGCTCGCCTTCGATCGTGAAGCGGAGAGTCCCGTCCGGCGTCATGCCGAGGATGCGGCGTTCCCCCGAATCCGTCGCGACCAGGTTCCCCTTCGGGTCGGCCGCGAAGGTCCGGGGATTGACGAATTCTACCGTGGCCGAGGGAAACGTAAAGGCTTCTTGGCCCCTCGTCAGCCAGGCGACGGCCCCGCAGCAAAGGGCCAGGGCTGGCAATACGATAAAAGCCAGGACCGTCAGGCCTTTTTTGGCCTTTCTTGTATTCGAATTTTTCATACCCATTACCTTCCATTGTATGCATGGGATGCGATTTTGCCATACGCCTGTCGGTCTAGCCCGGATATCTCACAGCATATCCTTCCTGATGACAATCCCCGCCTGAAAGGATTCGATGCCCAGAATTCCTCCGGTATGTGCGCTGTAGAACGGAAACAAAATGAAGGAATCAGTATCAATCAAGAGATGCCATTGGAATAACCATGAGCTTCCTTTCGATGAAGGATGAGCCGCGGCTTCTTTGGGGAGGTACATTTTTGAAAAAATTCTTTGTTGTATTCTTGATTTTTGCTGTATCGATGGCATGGAGCCAAGAGGTATCTGGTAAAAAAACAATAGAGTTGATAGGTATGATATCTGGACAATTGAGTAGCAGGGGATTGCCATTTGCGGGAGTGGATTATTACTTTGATGACAATAATACTATCTATATCGGATGCGGCGTATTGGATAAGATAGGAAATGATTCAAGTCATATAAGCCAATCCACCCCATATCTCAATGTGGGCTTCAAGCCGGTTATATTTAAATTATTTATAATCAATGTATCGTATAGAAGCTATCTGGATTTTTTAGACAAGGAATCCATATTCTTTCGTTATG
>CAZKJA010000458.1:0-2819 GCA_964552925.1 uncultured Treponemataceae bacterium | reverse complement strand
CTCGCTCCGACCCCAGGCGGAAACACGCGGCCAGTACGACAAGGGCTACGCTACGTACAAGAAGTTATACGAACGGGTGAAAGACCTGTTTTAACCCGCAAGGAGACAGACATGAATGGCGATACGGTGAAAGATAAGACGAGCCTTCCGGATATCAGGCGATTCATCGATGGCCTGGGCGCATTGCGCGCGCATGACGGGACGGACAAGCGGCCATTCTTCAGGCAGGGAGAGGACATACTCGTCAGCCGGGCGCCAGGGCGCCTCGACCTGATGGGCGGAAACGACGACTATACCGGGGGCCTGGTATTCGAGTCGACGATCAGGGAAGCGGTCATGGTCGCGGTCCAGGCCCGGACCGATGGCCGGGTTGTCTTCTTCAACCCGGCCGTCAAGCGCCTCGGATGGGAGGAGCGGATCGAATTTTCCCTCGGCGACCTGAAGGAAAGCGGCACGATGAAATCCGCCGCCTGGGTCCGCTCCTGGTGCGAAGAGAGCGCCGGCCGTTCGTGGTGCGCCTATATCGTCGGCTGCCTGTACTACCTCATGAAGGAATTCCCCGGCAAGGTGAGCTTTGGCTTCGACCTCTACATGGAATCCGACATCCCCCTGGGAAAGGGCGTCTCCTCGTCAGCCGCCATCGAGGTGGCGCCAATGAAGGCGATGGCCGCCTTGTACGATATCGAGGTGGGAGGCGTCGATCTCGCCCTCTGGACGCAGTGGGTCGAGATCACCCTGACAGGGGCGGCCTGCGGCGTCATGGATCAGCTCGCGGTCGTCATGGGCGGCAAGGATTACTTCATCCCGATGCTCTGCCAGCCATGTATCCCGCAACCGAAAGCCGCGCTCCCCGCCAACCTTCGGGTATGGGGCATCGACAGCGGGGTAAGGCACGCGGTTACAGGCATCGAGTACGAAGCGGCCCGCGCCGCGACGTTCATGGGGTATCGATACCTATGCGACATGGAGGGACTCGAACCGAGGCTGGATGAGTCCGGAATCGTATCCCGGTACGTCGACCCCCTCTGGAATGGGTATCTGGCCAATTTGACGCCCGCCCTATTCCGGGAGAAATACGAATCCCGGCTTCCCCTCAGGATGAAGGGGGCGGAATTCAACGCGGTTTTCCCCGTCCACCTCGATCCGCATACGATAGTCAGGCCTGAAGTGGAGTATCCCGTCCTGGGAGCTACCCGGTACGCCGTCGAGGAGAACTGGCGCGTGAACCTTTTCTACAAACTCATCACCGCGAATACCGATTCCGTAGACAAGGAGGTCGCGAGGCTCCTCGGGGAGCTCATGTACCAAGCCCATGTCGGATATACCGATTCAGGGCTGGCGTCACATGCAACGGACCTCCTCGTTTCCCTGGTCCGTGCCGAGGAAAGGAACGGGCTGCTCGGGGCAAAGATCACCGGTGGCGGCGCCGGCGGCACGGTCGCGATTCTTGGGTTCGACGTCCCCTTGGCGGAGGAAGCCTTCGAGCGCGTCACGGATACATACCGCAGGCAGAGTGGCCTGGAACCCTACGTCTTCGACGGATCGTCCCCCGGGGCTGACGATTTCGGCATCGCCAAGGTACGCGTGTGAGATGATCACGCCGTCAGCGGCACTTCGCGACCGAAGGAACGACTAACCAAGGAGGGCTCTACGACATTGTCATACATTACCAGTACTTTTTTCATCCGCGCTCTCCGGTATCCGTATAGTGAATACGCTTCCCTTGCCGATGGTGCTTTCACACTCGATGTTCCCGTGCAGTATCCCGTCGACCAATCTCCTGGTCAGGTAAAGCCCCAGACCCGCCCCGTGCGTTACTACTTTCAAATGTGAATCCAATCGCACGAACGGCTCGAACAGTCTGTGTACTTCATCGTGCGCGATCCCAATTCCGGTATCGCGTATCGAAATGGCGACAGGCAACGGGACATCGGTATATGTCGACGACAGAATGATTTTTCCTCGTTCGGTGAATTTCGTTGCGTTGATCAACAGGTTGATAACGCACTGAAGCAAGCGCCGCCTGTCGGAATAAATCATTCGGGGGTGAATATCAAGTTGCAAGGATAAACCCTTTTTTATTATATCATTCTCTACGTAAGAAGCCGCTTCCTCGAGCAATCCATACAGGTCAAACGATTCGAATCGCGCTTCAATTGAACCGGCCTCAATTTCGGAAACATCGATTACATTATTGATCATGCTCAGAAGTAGTTTGCCGGAACGATTGATTATGGACAGGTTCTCTTTTTGTTCCCGATTTATCGGGCCAAACCATTCTTCTCCGAGTATGCTGGAAAATCCAATCACTGAATTGAGGGGAGTCCGCAGTTCGTGGCTCATCGCCGCAATGAACGTCGATTTGAGGCGATCCAACGCCATTAGCTTCTGGTTCGCGCGTTTGAGCTCCGATGTTTTCTGGTTCAGATCCTCAACAATATTCATAAGGGCGAGATGACTCTCCGACATCTCCATGTTCATTACTTGTAGCCGATCGTTCGTTTTCTTCAGCTTCGAATGCCCTAGTATCTCGTTCCTCAAAATGCTGGCGACAAACGTAAAGAAAATGGAAAACGACTCATGCAATTCACGAATCCCGATGTGCAATCCTTCCAGTTTGATCACGCCTATGAGATCGCCGCCCGCTACCAGGGGGAAAGCCCAGGCGTAAGCTTTAGTAAACTCGGGGGTCATCAGTTTCGTGTCGACGAAGTCGCTTATGCTTTCGATGGGCTGGCGGCGCTCGAACGCGTCCCTGACGAGATCGTCGTTTATCCATTCGATCTTCCGCTGCCTCCCGGAAGCGTCAGCGAAAAATA
>CAZKJA010000457.1:0-2825 GCA_964552925.1 uncultured Treponemataceae bacterium | reverse complement strand
TGGCGGGCACGGGGATCACGTGCTTGCCCTCGACCCTCCGCGCCCGGATGGCGGGCTCGATTTCGTCGCGGCTGGCGATATCCTCGATTTTAATGATCTTTGCCGGGTACGGAATCTGGAGCCGTTCGGCTATTTTCTTGACCATTTTTTCCGATGTGCCGATCAGGAGGATCTTCTTCCAACGGGCCCGCTGCAACACCCGGGCTACCTCGTCCCGATGGGATTTCTCGTGGAACAAGGCGGTCTTGACCGCGGCCATGTACAGCTTCTCCCGTTTTGCCGACTTGCCCGCGATGATCGCTTCGCCGTTTATGAGGAGCCCGTCGTCTATGATCATGTCGATGCCGTACTTCTGGGCGACGAGCTTGGCCCTGAAGCTCTTTCCGGTGCCGCTCTCCCCGATGAGGGCGAATACCCGGACTCCGCGCATGAGCCATAGCAGGTTCAGTATCGTCTTGAACATCGACCCCTCTTGGATATGCGGAAATATCCCGGTATTCCGAGCTTATCTACTATATCGGCGTAAACTCCTCGTTTCCACTACCGATAATGAAGCGAGGGTACACATGGACACGACAAAGCTTATGACCTTCATCGACCGCGCGACCGGGCAAGCCAAGGCCTTGGACGACTTCGTCGACGACCAGCGGGCCGTGGCGGGAGCGGTCCGGGGACGGGACTGGCCCACGCTCCAGAAGGCTCTGGAAAGGGCCGTGGCATCCGCCGAGCTCGTGGCTATGCGCGAAGCGGCGCGCCACGACGCCTGGTCGGCCTTCCTCGACGATATCGGCGAGGCGCCGGATGCCACGGTTTTCCGCGCGTCGCTCGCGCTGCCCCTGGAATACCGCTCGGTGCTCAATGATACCTACCGGGCGCTGAGATTGTCCGCGCTGAGGGCCAGGGTCGAGAACGACGCGCTTTCCGGCTTCGTCGGCGAGGCCTCGTCGACATTGCGCCAGGCTATCGAGACGCTGTTCCCCGACCGCAAGGGCCGCATGTACGGCAGGTCGGGCAAGCCGCAGTCCGTGCGGTCCGGCGCGCTGATCCTCGATACGGCCCTGTAAGGAGTCCGAGATGCAATCGACATTTAGCGGCATTGAGCTTGGCAAACGCGGCCTCGTTGCGCATAACCAGGGACTGCAGACCGTAGGCCACAACCTTACCAACTCCTCCACCGAGGGCTATTCGCGCCAACGCGTCGAGTTCGGCACGATGGAACCGCTCTACCTTCCCCAGCTGAACCGCGAGGAGACCGCGGGCCAGATAGGCCAGGGAGTGATCGCCGTGCGCATAGAACGTATGCGCGATGAGTTGCTCGACACGCGGATCGTCGCGCAGCAAGGCGGGCTCGGCTACTGGGATACCCGCGACAAGTACATGGCGATACTCGAGCAGGTGCACAACGAGCCTACCGAAGTCTCGACCCGCACGCAGATGGACAAGTTCTGGGACGCGTGGCAGGAATTGTCGCTCCACCCCTCGGAACTGGCTCCGCGCGAGGCGGTCGTGCAACGCGGCAAGACGCTTATCGACTCGATCCACGAGCAGTACCGGCAATTGTCCATGACGCGCGACATGGTACAGGAAGACATCGAGATCGTGACCGCACAGGCGAACGACCTCTCCAGACAGATAGCCAGGCTCAACGAGGAGATCCTCAAGTCGGAGGCGATGGGCGACAACCCGAACGACCTTTACGACCGCCGCGACGTACTCGTCGAGAAGCTGGCGCTCATCGTGCCGGTCACGGTCGACCGGCGCGACCCCGACGAGTTCATGGTCCATGTCGACGGCCATATCCTGGTCCAGGGCAAGATAGCCCGCGGCTTCAAGATGAGCTCGGGCGCCGAATCCGGCGGATACCCCCGCGTGCTCTGGGGCGATACGGGCGACGAAGCCTTCATCCGGCAAGGCCAGCTCGGCGGCATGCTCGAGATGCGCGACGTCGACATCAAGGACGAGATAGCCTCGCTCGACACCATGACGCTTACCTTCACCGACCTCGTCAACGAGGTGCACCGCTCCGCCTACGGCCTCAACGGCAAGACCGGCATCGATTTCTTCACCGAAATGCCGAGCGTCAACAACATCGCGGGCAACTACGACCGGAACGGCGACGGGCTCTACGACCACAGCTACATCTACCGGCTCACCGGCGGCAACGCCTTGGACGCGCAGGAGCAGATCGGCCTCGCGGGTACTATCCGGCTGTCCGGGCCGCGCGGCCTCGTCGACGTGGAGTACAGGCCCACGGACACGGTCGGCGACCTCGTGCGCCGCGTCAACGACTCGGGCGCCGACGTGACGGCCCGGCTGACGGCCGGCGGCACGTTGCAGCTCCGCGCCAAGACGAGTTCCGACGGCGAGAGCCCGGATTTCGTCATAAGGCACGTTGAAGATTCCGGCGAATTCCTCGCCGGGTACGCGGGCATCCTTTCGGGCTCGGGCCAGACGGGCGCGTTCAACTGGGACCAGATAGACGCTGTCGCCAGCCTCAAGGGAGGCGTCGACTACTCGGTCGCTCCGCTGGCGCACCCATCCGGCTGGATCGAGGTCTCGGGCGCCGTAACGGGCGACCTCACGAGCGTGGCCGCCGGCATGGGCATGAACGGGAAGCCCGCCGAGGCGGGCGACGGAAGCGCTGCGCTCGCGATAGCCAGGCTCCGGACGGCGCCGGTGATGGTCGGATCGCAGAAGACCTTCGACGACTACTTCGCCGACGCGGTCGCGTCGGTGGGCCTCAGGGGCGAACGCGCCGAGCGGATGGCCGAGACGCAGTCGCGCATAGTGAAGAACCTGACCGATACGCGGCAGTCTATTTCGGG
>CAZKJA010000456.1:0-2836 GCA_964552925.1 uncultured Treponemataceae bacterium | reverse complement strand
GGGCGGTTAGCTCAGTTGGTTAGAGCACCAGTATGACACGCTGGGGGTCACAAGTTCGACTCTTGTACCGCCCAAAGAAAAACCCATCCGCGGGGATGGGGTTTTCTTTGAAGAGCGGTACGTGATGGGCGAGTTGCCTGATAGTCGTGATGTCTATCCGATAGGAACTTCAAGCCTGAAGACCGTCCCGCCGCCTGGCGCAGGTGTGATGGAATAGTGGCCGCGTAGCTGGAGAGTGAGCGCATCGATGAGGGTGAGGCCGATACCTCGTTTGCGGTGCTCCATTCCAGGTATACCGATACCGTCGTCATGTATCTCCAGTTCCAGCCAAGCATCGTTCCGCCGTACGACGCCCAGCGTGAGCTCTCCCTTTTTTCTGTTCTCGAACGCGTGCTCGAATGCGTTATGGATCACCTCGCTCGACAGCAGCGCGATAGGCATGGCCGTTTTAAGGTCGATTTCCGCGTCATCGCCCTGGAGCCGGATGGTCGGCGCAAAATCTTTCGATTGATTCTGCTCGACCAATGTGGTGATTCTACCGAGGAGCCCGAGGATGCCGATTCGGTTGAGCGATGGGTACTCGAGTACGCTGTCGTACACGACGGCGATCGCCTGCAGCCTGAGTCTGCTCCGCTGGAACGCCGCCTGCGTTTCGTCGGAGCATGCCGACGAAGCCTGCAGGCTCAGCATGCTCGCGATCACCTGGAGGTTGTTCTTGACCCGGTGATGGATCTCGCGGATCATGGTCTCCCTTTCGTCGATCATCGATTCCAGCCGTTCGAGCGAAGCGTTCATTGCGGTACAGAGCGCCGAGAGTTCGTCGTTTCCGGAGACGGAAATCCTGATGGAAGGGTCGTGCGATGCGGCCAGATGGTTCAGATCGGCGCCTATCGCTTTCATGCGGCCCATCACCATGCGTTCGAGCTGGAGAATGATGAGCCCGCCCATGAGTGCTATGACGCCGATTACCAGGCCCGAGAAGTACAGGAACTTTGTGGTGCCGTATCGGGCCTTTATGGTCGGCGATTCGACTGTCAAGCGGATTGCTTGCCGCACAGCGAGCGCCGGTTTCACGAGCGATGCGCGTATCACGGCGTCATCGAGATCGAATGTGACGCGTTCAGCGGAACTCGGCTGGCGGGAATCCGACCATGGCTCTGGTTCCACCATCACGAGCCGCCCGGAGAATCGTGAGTACCGCTCGATCCATTGCTCGTCCATCTTCCTGGCCATCGCGATGAGACCCCCCGGAGGTCCTCCTAGATCGCTTTTGAGGATGGGCCGGGCAACGACGAGATGCACCTCTCCTTCCGCGATGACCAATCCGAGCGTTCCGACGCCGATCCTCGTTTGATCGGCCGTGTGGATGCCTTCCCGTATTCTGGCGATAAGTTCACGGGTGGCTCCGTATTCATAGAGCGTCCGCCCGGAGGCGTCATCGATCAACATTCCGGAGATCCCGAGCAGCTCGAGGGTCTGGCCGCCGCCCAAATTCGAGGCGATGTAGTCGTCACCGTTCCCCGCGGCGAATTCGTAACTGTCATCCCAGTACGCCCAGTCGCGGCATATCGTATCGAGCTGGTGAAGGTCATCATCGATGAATACGGCGACGCGCCTGACGGCGTCTTCCGCCTCTCCTCGATCGACGGTCATGATGCTGTTTTCATAGAACGACTGGAATATCATGAAGATGGAAAGCCCCATGGCGATGAACATGGCCAAGAGCGTAACTATTGTTTTTCCCCGGAGCCCTATCATCGTTACCCTCCTCTCGCCTTGCTGCATTTCAAGGGATATGCGGTCAATCGACAACTGTCAAACAATTCCCGCCTCCCTGAGCACGACGAGAGCGTCCAGTTTGGGGCGAAGCAGGCCCTTGGGGAGGAATGCCGACAGCGGGCGGTCGTAGTCGCCGTCGTCGGCCCAGCTGGCCAGAGCGGCGTCGAGCGGGGCTGTCCAGCGCTCGGAAGACTCCTCGCCGCGGAAGGCCAGGTCGTTGATGGCGAAGTTGGAGCGGGGTTGCGACGGCTCCAGAGCCAGCTGCTCGCCGCGTTCCCAGGACGCGTACATCGCCGAATGGCGCGTCAGCACGAACTTGTGCCAGAACGCCGAGTCGACCAGGCCCTCCGCCAGGAGTACTCGCGACATCTCGGCGGAGTCGGATATGTCCTGGTCCGACTGGCCGGGAAAACCGTAGATGAGGTACGCGTGCACGAGGATGCCCGAGCGCTTGAAGGCCGCGAGCGTACGAACCAGATCGCCCATCGAGAAGCCTTTGTCGACGATCTCGAGGCCGCCTTCGGTCGCTATCTCTATGCCTCCGGACGCGGCGACCATGCCGCCCGCGGCCGCGAAGGCGCAGGCCTCCTCGGTCCAGGCCTTGTCGAAGCGCACGTTGCCCCAGAAGGTGTACGGCCTCTCGCGTTCGATGTTTCGCGCGGCGAAGGCGCGCACCAGGTTGACCGGCAAGGCCTCGTCGACGAAGTGGATGCCGTACAAGCCCGTCCTCGCGGATGCGGTATCGGCCGCAACCAGGAGCGCATCGAGGTCTGAAGCCAGGTAGCGCTTTATGTAATCGAGCTGGGTGTCGCAGAACGCGCAACGGCGCCAGTAGCACCCGTAAGCAAGCCGGTACTTGAGCCAGGGCGTGTCGTTCCACAGCCGGTGCATCGGGTTGGGCGAGTCGACGATGCGCAGGTAGCGCGAGAAATCGAGCCCGCGGTAGTCGGGGTGCACGCGTTCGATCGCTTGGCGTTCCAGAGCCTCGTATGCACCGGGAACGGCGGCCTGCGCGGCGCCGCCGGCCATGCGACACGGCTCGTCGGGCGGGAAGCCC
>CAZKJA010000455.1:0-2840 GCA_964552925.1 uncultured Treponemataceae bacterium | reverse complement strand
GCCCCGAGCAACCGGGCTAGATCCGGCTCCGCTAAATCCTATTGAATCTTACAATACAGATCAAGAAGAACAGGATGTACAGGATGAAGGCGAGAAGATGTACAAGATATGATCATGGGGTTGAACAGGTCTATGAAGGCGGTTGAAGCCATAAATGAGGCCGACGCGTCAAAGAAAACTGGAGTGGGCAGGCATAACCCGGATGGTCTTGCCGTCTTTCAATATCGTATCCGACGTATTGGCCGTTATAATGGTTCCGTCCGAAAGTCCGAAAAAATCAAGAGCGCTTAACAAGCCGCCGATCTCGCGGTCCTCGTTATCCCTGGTAAGCGTCCAGCATACCTGAACGCACCGCGGCTTTCCGCCGTGGGGGTAAACGATGAAGTCGCACTCGCGATCACCGTCGCTGAAATAGAAAATGTCGTCGGTACGCCTTCTGTATTCCAGGAATACGAAATTTTCCAGGCGGGAACCGGAATCGGGCGTAAAGGAGACCGATCCGTTACAAACTAGGCCGGGATCGACAATATATACCTTCTTCGGCGCCAATGACTGGGCCTTCGCCGACCAGGCGAATCGAGAAACCTGGTGGATGAGGTACGAGGTCTCCAGATGCGAAAAATATTCCAGGACAGTCGAAGGAGACTTAACGCCGATAGTGCCGGTCAATTTGCTCGGAGACACCAGACGGCCCGCATTCGAAATCAGGTACGTCAGCAAGCGTTTGAGCGAAGCTACATCCCGAATGCCGTAGCGGACGGCGACATCGCGGTACAGAATATCCTGCTGCAACTGAGCCAGAATATCGTCGTTGCCGGTCTTCAGATATTCCGGAAATCCTCCCAATTCAAGATATTTCCCGAGAGACTCGAGGCACCGCGGTTCCTTTTTGAAATCCAGGAACTCGCTGTACGAAAAGGGATACAATTCTTTGGTGATATGCCTTCCGGTCAGCTTGGTCCCAAGCTCGCCGCCAAGCAACGAGGCATTCGAGCCTGTTGCCAGTATCTGAAACCGCTCATCCAAATATTCCAATGCTAACAGCATAAATATTCCGCTAGCATTGGAATAAGAAGCGAAAGTCGGAATTTTTAGTCTGCGAAGAAACAGAAATATGTATATTTCAAGTTCAACTTGCGTTTTGCAAATAAAAGAGTTAAATAGTCGATCAATACAGAGGTATCGACTAAAATCATTCACCGATTCTAATTTTCTTGTAATCGTATGTATCAGCAAACAGTATTTTACCCTTTAAATCACTTAAATTCCTGATTTTTCTGGTTTGCACAAACTCTTTCAGTGCGGTTTCAATTAGCTCTTTCTTTGTACGTATGGTTTTTGCATAGCTGAATGCTTCGTCTACGAGCTCGTCATTCAAAACAACATTGGTACGCAATATACACCCCCTAGTGTGTATATTGACTTTCAAGGTTTCACATATTATGCTGAAAATATGTGATTATAATCACACATTTACCGGCAATCAGGAGACAAGACATGAAGCGAGATGCTTTAAAGTTGCTGCAGAACTGGAAAGTAAGTCCTCATCGTAAACCGCTCATTATCAAGGGCGTTCGCCAGTGCGGCAAGACCTGGCTTCTCAAAGCCTTTGGAGAGTCTTCTTATGAATCTACAGCGTACTTCAACTTCGACGAGCAACCGGAGCTCAAGGAGTTTTTCGAGACGACGAAGGATACCGCGCGGCTTCTGCAGAACTTGTCCTTCGTCATCGGTTTTCCCATCAAGAGCGGAGAAACCCTCATTATTTTCGACGAGATTCAAGAATGCAACGCTGCCCTGAACAGTCTCAAATATTTTTGCGAAAACGCGCCTGAATACCATATAGCCTGCGCGGGCTCTCTTTTGGGGGTAGCCCTTTCAAAGCCCCAGGCATTTCCAGTCGGCAAGGTTGATTTTCTTGAGCTTCATCCCATGACGTTCATGGAATTCCTATCGGCGAATGGGGACGATTCCCTTCGCGCGTATACGGACTCCATTTCTTCCCTGGATCCGGTTCCAGAGTTGTTCGCCAGCGAGCTCACCGAAAAGCTCAGGATGTACATGATTACCGGGGGTATGCCGGAAGCGGTTCGATCATGGACGGAGGAACGCGACGTAGGAAGGGTACAGGTTGTGCTCATGAACCTGCTTGATGCCTACGAGCGGGATTTCGCCAAGCATGCCGATGCGGCGGCCTTTCCAAAGCTGTCGCTTATTTGGGCTTCGATACCGTCGCAACTCGCAAGGAAAAACAAAAAGTTCCTCTACAAAGCCATTAAGGAAGGCAGTAGGGCCCGGGAGTATGAGGATGCCCTCCATTGGCTCATGAACGCCGGTCTTATTAGGCTGGTTCATCGAGTCAGCAAGCCCGCTCTTCCCTTGTCTGCCTATAGCGATAGCAGCGCATTCAAGGCGTATGCTTGCGATGTGGGGTTATTGCGAAGGCAAGCGAGGCTTGCGCCTTCCGCCTTCACGGAGGGCGATCTGCTCTTTACAGAGTTCAAGGGGGCCCTCAGCGAGAATTTCGCGCTCCAGTCTCTCGTTCCGCAATTGGATACTCCCCCGATGTATTGGTCCGATGGTAAGTCCCGCTATGAGATAGATTTTATCATTCAGGTGGATAATGATTTGTACCCGTTGGAAGTGAAATCGTCCAGCAATGTCGAATCAAAAAGCCTTCGGGCATACGGTGAGCTATTTCCAGACGCGACTTCACTCAGGGTTCGGCTTTCCCTGTTGAATCTTAAAAAAGATGGATTGGTGCTGAATATCCCGCTCTACCTCGCCGACCATGCGGTACGGCTCGTAACACTGGCAGGCACTATGCACAATGAGTCGGG
>CAZKJA010000454.1:0-2862 GCA_964552925.1 uncultured Treponemataceae bacterium | reverse complement strand
GCCAATCCGGTACACGTACGTGTCCAGGATGTCGATGGCGCTTATCACCGAATCGTTCATCATGTTGAATACCTGGTCGAAGCCGGCGGAGAGGAAAAATCCCAGGTTGAGAATGAACACGGTGACCATCGTCGGCACCAGTTCCGGTATGGTTATATACCTGGCCTTCTGCAAGGCGCCCGCCCCATCCATGTCCGCCGATTCGTAGAGGCTGGGGCTTATGCGCATGAGGGCTGCCAGGTAGATGATCGAGTCCCAGCCCAGGCTCCGCCACGTTTCCGACGCGAACAGCACCCAGCGTATATGCGCCTTGCTCGTCATGAAGTCTATCGGTGCCAGCCCGAACAAACCACGCGCCTGGTTCGCGCCGCCCGTCGAGGGCGACAGGAACGATATCCAGATGCCGGCTATCACCACCCACGACAGGAAATGCGGCAGGTAGGCGGTAGCCTGGACGAAACGCCGCAGGAGCACCGAGCGCAGCTCGTTGACCATCAGCGCGAACAGGATGGGCAACGGGAAGAAAAGTATTATCTTCATCGAGCTGATGATCAGCGTGTTCCTGAGCACGTCAATGAAGGACGGGGACGAGAACAGGGTGATGAAGTGCTTGAGCCCGACGAACTTGCTCGGCCCCACGATGCGGAAATCCTGAAACGCCATTATCATGCCGCCCATCGGCGCCAGATGGTAGACTGCGAAGTATACGAGGGCGGGTACCAGGAGAATGATGAGGAACCCTTCCTGCCTTAGCCGTACCTTGAAGCTCCTGGTGCTGTTCATCGGATCAGCTCCTGTACGAGAGCGCGACTAGTTCGCGCGCCAGGGTTATCATGTCGTAGTCCGCGGCGAACTCGAGGCAGACGCCCGACGGCTTGCGTACGGCTTCTACCCATGCGGCCGGGAATGCTTCGACGCCATGCATCGCGCCGCACATCGAGCAGACGAGGCCAGAGATCGTATCGGCGTCCCGCCCGAAGTTGGCGCTCCATAAAAGACCGCGCCTCGGGTCTCCGCCGGTCAGGCGGAAAATCGCGTATACCTGCGGAATTGCTTCCGGCGACGACGCGTGCTCGGGGTTCCACAGCACTGTGTGCAAATCCTCGTACGCTATCTCGATGTCGGGTTTTTCGTCGCAGATCGCCATCGCCCTGTCCATCGCGGCCCGCAGCCAGGAGCCTGCGGGCATCCTCGACCAGCCCGCCTCGAGTATTTCCGCCGGCGTGCCGTCGGCCATCGCGACCGCGACGCTCGCGGCTATCGCCTGTGCCGCCCAGATGCCGTCCTGGTCGTGGCTCACGCAGGCATCGGCTTCTGCCAGGCGTGCCGCTCCTTCGGGGTCTCCCGCGCGCAGGATCCCGTGCGGGCTAGCGCGCATCGCGGCGCCGTCGTCGATATTCATCACATTGTGCCTGCCCGACAGCGGCGGTTCGATACCGCGCGCAAGGTTGGCCAAGGCGCCGTACAGCGGCCTGCCGGCGCGCTTTTTGGCGCCGCCTCGGTCCAGTACGTATTTCCGCCACGCGGCAGCCGTCAGTTCCGGCGTCAGCTTGCCTTCGCAATCGAGCAGCGCGCGCGCAGTGAGCACGCCGAACTCGGTGTCGTCGGTGCTCCTGGCGTCGGGGTACATGTTGGTCACGATGCCGTAGCGCGCGCGATGCTCCTGGCTGCGGCCGATGTCGCCCATCGCGTCGCCTATCGCCAGACCTATCATCGCGCCGGAGGCTTTGGATTCGTAGCGGTCCCTGTCGGCGAGCGTCAGTTCCCTCGTTTTCATGAGTTGCCATGCCTTTCCGCGACGCTGCCGCGCGCGATGAGTTGTCCCGGGAACAGCCGCTTTTCGGCGGGACGGTCCGGGTCCTCTATCCTTGCCAGGAGCAGCTCGGCGGCCGCGGCGCCTATGAGCGAGCGCGGTTTCCGGACCGTGGTAAGCGCCGGGTACACGTGGGCCGCCGCCGGTATGTCGTCCATGCCGACCAGGGAAATATCCCGCCCCGTTTCGACGCCCGCCTCGCGCAGGCAGTTTATGGCCGCGATCGCCAGGATATCGTTGCCGCAGAAGATTGCATCTACCCGGTCGCGCCAGTGAGCGAGCGCGAGCAGTGAATGAACCATCTCCCGGCCACCTTCTTCGGACAGCTTGACGGAGAAGGCGAGCGCCGGGTCTGGCTGCACGCCTTTCTCCCGCATGAAGTCGTCGTAGGCACGGCGCCTGAGCGACAGGAAACGCTCGCTGCCGTGGTCGCTTGTGGCTATGCCTATGCGGCGGTGACCCTTCTTCCATAGGTGTTCCAGGGCGAGCCTGGTCGCGTTCATCGTATCGGTGCCGACGGTGTCGACTATGCCTGAGACCGCGCGTTCCCCGACGAGGACGACAGGAACCCCGAGGCTCCTGATGGTCGCCAGGTCGTCCGTCACGCTGTTGAGTACCAGGCCGTCGAAGCGCCCCGACCGCACCAGGTCGAAGTACCTCGCCTCGCGTGCCTCGAGCCAGTCGGTGTTGCCGACGACTACCGAGTTGCCGTCGGCCTCGAAGCGGTCCTGCGCCGCCCTGGCGATTTCCGCCCAATACGGATTCATGATATCGGGGACCATGACCAGGATCATCCGGGTCTTCTGGCTCCGCAGGCCGGCCGCGAGCGAATTGCGCGTATAGCCGAGTTCCTTGATGGCGGCGTTGACCCTTTCATGTGATTTCGGGCTTACGGCTCCGCCCGTATCGGAGATGACTCGAGAAACCGTGCTCTTTGAGACGCCCGCGCGGCGGGCAACCTCGATGATGCTTATCTTCTGGTTCATATGTATTGGGAACGTTCCCAATACTGGTATAGCATGGATTTTAAAATTCCGCAAGCGAAAAGT
>CAZKJA010000453.1:0-2875 GCA_964552925.1 uncultured Treponemataceae bacterium | reverse complement strand
CTGCGCCGCCGACGGGGTCGCTTGACCTTCTGCCTGGGCTCGGGTGCCTTGAATACGGCGCGTACGGCCGTCTCGACTTCGACCCGGGGCATAGTCAGCGGCGCCAGGAATTGCCTTGCGGCCTCGAGGGCGTTGCCGTACGCCATCTGGGCATCCGCTGCAGGTGTGCCCGCCGCCGCCTCGACCGCTCCGCGGACCAGGAACGCGAGGAGCACTCCGAGGGTCTTGTCGCCTGTCTCGACCACGTATTCGTCCAGGCGCTTCAGCGACCGCTTCATTTCCGCGGCTTCCGGACCGTTCGAACCGAGAGCCGACTGCACGCCGGGCATGATGGGAGCCAGAAGCCGGTATCGCAACAAGGTGCCGATTATTTTCGCCGCGTTGCCCGAATACAGGATCTTGATAGCCTCCTCCCCCAACCTGCTCACCGATGCGCTTGCAAGCAGGGAGGCGTGCCGCCGTATGGCAAACCTCGTCAGGAAAGGTATCTTGAAACCTGTGGCTTCGGCGTATTTGACGGCACGGATCATCCGCACGGGATCCTCGACGAAAATCGTCTTGAGGGGTATCACCGGCACCACGAGCCTGGCGCGGATGTCCTTGAGCCCCCCTACATAATCGACGAGCTTGCGGTCGAGGGGATCGAAATACAAGGCGTTCATCGTGAAATCGCGCCGTTTTGCGTCTTCGTCTATCGTACCGTAGGTATTGCCTATCGTGCCGTTGGCAATCGAGCGGAAGGTCGACACCTCGTATATCCTCGGGCCGATCTGGACGTGGACCAGCCTGAAACGCCGCCCGATTATCCGGCTCCGGTAAAAGAGTTTCTTGATCCGGGCTGGTTCGGCGTCGGTAACGATGTCGTAATCCTTGGGGACCCTGCCGAGCATGAGGTCGCGGACCGCGCCGCCGACAATATACCCGACGTGTCCGTTGCGGCGCAGGCGGTCGACTATGCCGACCGCGTCCCGGTCCAATAAACCTGGATCTATACCATGCTCACGTTCCGTATATACAATTGCTTTCTTGACCGGTTTACCGTCCGGACCGTTCTGATATCGTACGAGCAAAGCGTCCCCTGAAAATCGTGTAGGGATTGATTCATGGCCAGGCTCGGCTCCGGTGATCCGGAACCCGCCGCCTGTTGAATCGCCAAACTATACTCCGCCACCGGCCTCCAAGGTCAAGGGTGGCCGGTAAAGGGCATTCCTAGTGCGCGTCCAGCCAGGAAACCACATCCGCGCTCACTTCATCCCGGCAGGTATCGTTCAAGGCCTCGTGCCGGCCATCGGGGTACAGCTTTCTGGTAAGGTCGGCGACTCCCAATGCCTTGTACTTGTCGTGGAGCCAATCAAAGGTGCCGGTGGCCGCCCCTACCGGATCCTTGGCGCCCGCGAACATGAGCAATGGCAACTTTCGGGGCACAGAGCCCATCGTCGCAGGCGAATGAATCCATTGCAGCCCCGAGAGCAAGTCCCGGTACAAGCCGAAGGTGCTCATGAAACCGCAGAGGGGGTCGTCGATATACTTGTCCACCTCATCCGGATCCCGGGACAGCCAGTCGAAGGCCGTGCGGGATGGTTCAAAGGCCTTGTTGTACGCGCCGAACGTCATGTCCGAGAGAAGTTTCGATTTCCTCTTCTGCCCCTTGAACAGGCAACCAATGCCTGCTATGGCCCGGCCAACCGAAATAAGGGGGCCGCCATCGCCGGCCGTTCCTGACAAGATGCAACCGGCGAGCATGTCGCCGTATACGGCAATGAAGCCCTGGGAGAGGAAAGAACCCCAGGAATGCCCGAAAAGGAACAGCTTCATGTCAGGATGTTCGGCTTTTATCCTGTCAGCGAGGCCCTTGAGGTCGTCGACGACGCGCCTGAAGCCGTCTTTATCGGCGAGCCAGCCGATTTCACCCTCGGAGGCGGTCTTGCCGTGTCCCCGGTGGTCCGGAGCCCACACTTCATACCCGGCCGTCGTGAGCGCCAGCGCGAAACGCGCGTATCTGGCCGCGTGCTCGCCAAGACCGTGTGCCACGATGACGCAAGCCTTAGGCTTGTCCTTGGGAATCCAATGGTAGATGTGGATGCTCTTGCCATCGTCCGAAATAAAGGAGAACTCTTCGGTTTTCATGTCCGGAGTATACACCCGCTTGGCGATAGGCGCAAACAGCCGAAGGAAACAGCAACAAGGGGCCTGATTGTGCTCAAGCTTGTGAACATGCGTGCCGATATATGAAGAGGAGAAGGTCCATCGGAACCAGGGCATGGATGCCCTTATCCTGTGTTCCCTCTTAATAAAACATCGGTTCCGGCAAAAAATACTTGACAGCAAACCCGAACGGGAGCTTGCACAAGGACGCCATCATTGGAGAGGAGGAGTGCAAGGCGTAAAAACCGGTTACCGAGCCATAAGTGGGACAAGGATGCCCCGCTTCACACATTCAAGGAGGAATTCATGATCATCAACCACAACATCAGCGCCATGTATGCCAACCGCCAGCTCGGCGTCAACAGTCTCGCCGTAGACAAAAGCATGGAAAAACTGTCATCGGGCATGCGCGTCAACCGCGCCGGCGACGACGCTTCCGGCCTCGCAGTATCCGAGAAAATGCGCTCGCAGATCCGCGGCCTCAACCAGGCTTCCAAGAACGCGGCCAACGGCGTGTCGTTCATCCAGACCACCGAAGGGTACCTCCAGGAGAGCCAGGACATACTCCAGCGGCTCCGCGAGCTGTCAGTCCAGGCGGCCAACGGTATCTATACTTCGGAAGACCGCATGCAGATCCAGGTCGAAGTTTCCCAGCTCGTAGACGAGATCGACCGTATCGCCAGCCATGCCCAGTTCAACGGTATGAACATCCTGACGGGCCGCTTCTCGC
>CAZKJA010000452.1:0-2883 GCA_964552925.1 uncultured Treponemataceae bacterium | reverse complement strand
ATTCATGAATCGGCAACGGGTACTAGTAATAGTATGAAAAACATTGCTAAAGATGCTTTTCTAAATATTCAAATCCCTCTCCCCCCTCTCCCCGAACAGCGCGCCATAGCCGAGGCTCTATCCGATGTGGACGGCTTGATCTCATCACTGGACAAACTGATAGAGAAGAAGCGGGCTATAAAGCAAGGCGCGATGCAGGAACTGCTGACGGGGCGGAAGAGGCTGCCGGGGTTCAACGGGAAGTGGGAGAAGAAGAAGCTGGGGGAGCTATTCGATTTCTCCGGCGGGTATTCAGCTTCTCGAGATCAACTGAGTGATACTGGATTTTGCTACCTCCATTATGGGGATATTCACCTTGCTAGAAAATCATACCTCAATATTGATAAAGAGAACGCAATTGTTCCACGGTTGGAGGTTCCTCTCTCGAGAATAAATTCTGTTTCATTATTGCGGGATGGAGATGTAGTTTTTGTAGATGCCTCAGAAGATGATGAAGGAGCTAGCAAGCACATCGTAATCGAGAATAAGTCAGGTATGGCATATATTTCTGGACTTCACACTGTCGTAGCAAAACCAAAAAACAATGAACTGGATATCGAATTCAAAAAACACTGCTTTAAAACCAGGAGGCTCAAGGATCAATTCAAGTTCTATGCGGTTGGAACGAAGGTAACTGGCATCAGCAAATCCACAATAGGCAGGATACTACTTGAATTTCCCCCTCTCTCCGAGCAAACCGCCATCGCTACCATCCTCTCGGACATGGACGCGGACATAGAGGCGCTGGAGAAGCGGCGGGACAAGACGAAGGCTATCAAGCAGGGGATGATGCAGGAGCTGTTGACCGGGAGGATCAGGCTGGTGTAAGGGCGGGCAGTGCGTCCGCGAGTGTCAAGCTTCCAGAACCGGCGGCCAGAGGCCTTCGCGTTCCAGCCTGCGTTCTATGACCTCTTCGCTTACCTCGAACGAGCGGGCGAGCGGAACGCTCATGCGGGAGCGGAGCAGGTCGGGGTTATCGGTAACCAGGTATGACAAACCGCTTTCGATGGCTTTCCTCGTAAGCGCGTGTAGCTCGGTCGCCAAGTGTGTGTGCGGCACGAGCAGGCGGCCGCCGAACTCGTTGGCCTGCCATTCAAAATCGTAATACTCTTCGTCGCTCATGGATCGTAGAAAGGCCGCGTAGTCTTCGACGCTTTCTATGCGTTGCTTCCGTATGAATCCGGAGTGGAGGACCGCGTGGCCCAGTTCGTGGGCTATGGAGAACCGTATGCGCCGTTCAAACCGCGGATTGTCGTAGAGCCGGCCGTTCACGATGATGGTGCTCAGGTTCAAGCTCAAGAACGCGTCGAAATCGTTTATATCCTTCTTCGGTACTATTTCGTAGCCGGCGAGTTCGGCTATCAGCTCTACATCGACAGGGAAGGACCCTGTCGGCCAATAGCGTGACCTGTAAGCTTCCACGCGATCCCATAGATCCTCTTTGCGGATAAATTCGCATTTTTGCTTCTGGAAATCCGGCATCAATCCTCCTTGAGCTTCTCGAGCAGCTTCTCTATATCTTCCTGGGTCGGTCGGACGCTTCCTATCGTGCGGAAGAAGGCGGGAAGCGCCGCGAGCGCTTCCTTGTCGTTCATGATGTAATCAGGAATAGTAGCCGAATCGACCGACGCGTAGTCTTCCAGCTTGTTCCATTCCTCGGATCCCTTGGCTATATCCAGTACACGCGCGATGAGTTCCTTTTTGCGCTCATCGCGAGGCGGGGTCAGGATACCCCGCTCGACCTTGCTCCAATTGCTCGGATCTTCGCCGATCTGCCGGGAAAACTCCCGTAAGCTCAGGCTTTTATCAAGCCGAAGCCTCTTCAAGTACTCGCCATACATAAATTCTCCTTTGTGTGGTAGCAAATATACCACACGATCAAGTTAATACCGCTGGTTTGGGCTGTCAAGCGAAAACATGGTTGTTGGAAAGTTGTGGATGTATTGAAAAACCACTAATTACTATACAATTCCGTTGAGTATCGTAAAAATGTATAGTATAGTTTCTGTCGGAGGCTAGCATGAGCGATATTTCCGTGAATCTGGTACGGCTACGGAAGATTGCCAGGCTGAACCAGGAAGAACTGGCCGTAAAAGCCAACATAACCCGCCTCGCCTACGCCAACATAGAGAAGGGCAGGAGCGTTCCCCGCAGCGATACCCTCGTCGCGCTCGCCAAAGCCCTGGATGCCAGGGTCGCCGACCTCGTGCGGCCCGTACGCAATCTCGCGTCCCTGCGGTACCGTACCGGCAAGACCTTGAGCGCGCGCGAGCAGGCTCGCAAGGAACAGGAAATCGCGTTCCTTGCCGACTGGCTGTCTTCCTATAGCCAACTGGAAGTATGCCTCGGGGATACCATTCCGTATGGCTTGGCGGACTTGCCCGTTGGCGACCCGGTATCGGCCGCCGGCGCTGTCCGCGCCGCTCTCGGCGTGCCTGCCGATGGTCCCGTGCTCGATCTTCCGGAGTCGCTGGCGTCCGCCGGCGTCAAGCTGTATTCCTTCGAAGCTGACGTACCTGGATTCTGCGGGGCCAGCCTGGGCCCTGTCGACAACGGCCCCTGCGTCGCCGTTAACCGGCGCGACATGACCGTGGAGCGCCAGATATTCACCGTCGCGCACGAGCTGGGCCACCTGGTCCTGCGCCACGTCGATAGCGATGATGGCGACGAGCGGCAAGAGGCCGACGCCACCCTGTTCGCGTCCGCGTTCCTTATGCCTGACGCGGCGTTCCTCAGGCAATGGGAGGAAAGCAAAGGCGCATGGTGGGTGGACCGCGTGCTATCGGTCAAGCGCTATTTCAAGGTCAGCTACCAGACCGTTCTCTGGCGCCTCGTGGAGCGCGG
>CAZKJA010000451.1:0-2883 GCA_964552925.1 uncultured Treponemataceae bacterium | reverse complement strand
GCGCTCGAGCTGCCGGTGATCATGCCGGGGAACATCGCCACCAGCATGAGGAGCGGCAGGAGCAGGACCGGCACCGAACGGAAGCGCTTGATGATGACGATGTTCAGCGCGTCGAGGGCTCCGGACTCCTGCACCGCGCGCATGAAGGCCATCGCGGTCGCGATGACGAGGATGGTGTCGACATAGCCGAAGGTTCCCTCGACGAGGTGCCGAATCCCCAGGCCGTTGCCGGACGCGAGGAGTCCGGCAAGCGACGCCGCCAGCATCGACAGGGACACCGGCAACTTAACCACGAAGGCGCAAACGATGAAAACGCCCACCATCACGATGAACAGGACGAATTCGAATGGCACGGAAGCTTCCTTACTTGAACGCCGCGGCGAGCGGGGCGCCGGCGGCGGTGATCTTGGCGACCTTCACCACGGCTATCTTCGATGGCGCCGCGAGCTTCCCAAAGATGCCGTCCTTGTCGCCGTCTTCGACGACTATGACCAGGTCGCTGGCCGGTACGCACGCCTCGATGAACGCGTCCGACAGCGCGCCGCGCCGCGCCTCGCCGCCGACGTGGATCGCGATGATCTTCATGCCGAGTTCCTTGGCGCGCTTGATCAGCGCAATCGAGCGGGCCATTTCGTCGTCGACGCTTATCCCCGCGGCGCCCAGGCCTTTTGAACTGCCGCCGATCGACAGCACGAGGGTCTTGGCGCCGCCGGGGAGTCCGGCTGCCTTTATAAGCGGGTCGGCCGTGAAGGGGATCTTCGATCGGTTGAGCAGGACCTTGACCATCTCGATGTCGGCGCTCTGGCCGATGGACGTAAGCAGGGCGGGCTTTTCAGCGATGGCTATGGCCGTCTGTGCCGCCACCGGGCTCATTGTTGCGAAGGCTAGGGCGACGAGGATCGTCGCGGTGAAGGCTTTGGAACGTCGCATGGTGTGTCTCCTGGTGGATCGTGCCGCCCGATACTCGGCGGGCATGAATGAAACGCCGTCCGGTTCGGCCTTGCGGCTCCGCCGGACGGCGATGGCGGGGCTCCGAAGTACGGAGTCCCGCTGGTCAATTTCTCAGAAACCGACGGCCTGACCGTCGCGCCTGGGATCGGCGCCGCCTTTCAGCAGCTTGGCCGGCCTGTCGTACACGACCGCGTGGACGCCGCCGAAGTAGGCATCCCAGTCGGCGCGCACGTTGACGGTGTGCCCGAGCGCCTCGAGCTTCTTCAAAGTGTTGATCGAAGTGCGTCCCTCGAGTTGCACGGGACCAGACGCCACCGCGAAGATGCGCGGGGCCACTATGGCCTCCTGTACCGACATCTTGTGGTCTATGACGTTCGATATCGTCCTTGCTACCGCCGCGATGATGCGGGTGGCGCCGGGCGAGCCGACCGCCATGAAGGGCTTGCCGTCGGGATCGGAGACCAGGGTCGGCGTCATCGACGACAGCGGGCGTTTGCCCGGCTCGATCGACTGGATGTGGCCGGGCTTCAGAGCGAAGTCGTCCATGTGGT
This sequence comes from uncultured Treponemataceae bacterium, assembly GCA_964552925.1. GTDB lineage: Bacteria > Spirochaetota > Spirochaetia > Treponematales > UBA12059 > SZUA-370. The sequence goes on along the minus strand of CAZKJA010000451.1, from coordinate 1,381 downwards.
TGTTCATTATGAAGCCGGTGCCCGGAACGACGACGCCGGAGCCGAAGAAGTAGTTGATGCTCTTCGTGACGGCGACAGTGTTGCCGGCCTTGTCCATTACGGCGAAGCTTGTCGTCGAGCCGCTTTCAAATTTGGTCGGATCGTCGGCAGTCGCCGAACCCATCGCCTTTTCCATGGATATCTTGGCCGCGAGTTCCTTCGCGTACGCCTTGCTCGTCAGGCCCTTGAGCGGAACCTTCACGAAGTCGGCGTCGGCCATGTACTTGCCGCGGTCGGCGAAGGCGAGCCTCAGGGCCTCTATCCAGAGGTGCTCGGTCTCGGGGGTGCCGTCGCCGTACTTGGCCATGTCGAAGTTCTCGAGGATGTTGAGGATCTGGATCACGTGGGGACCGCCGGAGCTGGCAGGCGGCGTCGATTCGATGGAATAGCCGCGGTAGGTGCCTACGATAGGCTTGCGTACCATCGGCTTGTACGCGGCAAGGTCGGCCGCGGTCAGGATGCCGCCGGCGTCCTGTACAGCCTTGGCGATCTTCTCGGCCATCTCGCCTTTGTAGAACGCGTCGGCACCGCCTTTGGCTATCAGCCTGAGCGTGGCGGCGAGGTCGGGATTCTTGATTGACTCGCCGACGTCGTACGGCAGGCCGTCCTTGGTGTATATCTTCGCTGTCGCGGGGAACTTGTTTATCTTCCCGAGCTCGTCCCGCATGATGCCCGCGAGGTTGACGGTGACGGGGATGCCCTTCTCGGCCCATTCGATGGCGGGGGCGACGATCTTATCGAGCTTCATCTTCCTGGAGCCGAAGTTGTCGAGGGCGTACAGGAGGCCGGCGAGTTCGCCGGGGACGCCGGAGGAAAGCCCGCCGACGGTGTTGGCGCTGTTGATCACCTTGCCGTCCTCGCCGTACTTGAACATGTCGGCTGTGGACGCCTTGGGGGCGGTCTCGCGGAAGTCGATGATTACGGCTTCCTTCATGTTGACCAGCTTGATCGCCATGAATCCACCGCCGCCCAGACCGGAGGCGTTCGGCTCGAGCACGCCGAGGGCGAAGGCCGTGGCGACTGCCGCGTCGACGGCGTTTCCGCCTTTCTTCAATATATCGATACCTACCTGCGACGCTTCGGGCTTGGCCGCCGCGACGACGCCTTTGGCACCCTGCGCGGCGCGGCCGTACAAGTTGACTGGATTCTGCGAAGTCGCCACGACCGCCGTGACGGCGATCAACAGCGACGCGATGAGTACTTTCTTCATGTGATCCTCCTTGGGATAATGATCCGGCAATCCATAATGATACGTGTACGGCAATGATCCTACTTTTAGGATACACTGTCAATCCGCGGTACGCTGACATATGTAATGCTTGTTAAAAAGAATTGTCGAAGC
>CAZKJA010000450.1:0-2884 GCA_964552925.1 uncultured Treponemataceae bacterium | reverse complement strand
CGGCACTATCACCCAGCGAGCGCTCAGACTGGCATTGAGCACGCATGCTGACTTTTCCGCCTCTGTCGGCTTTTGCCAGATGTATGATGGAAGCCGGTCTTGTTCCGGTGCAGTAGCCACAATGCAGTAGGAGTCCTTGATCGAAGCTGCAAGGTTCGAACGAAGCCCATCAAGTTTCTGGTAACTGTCCTCCGCCGTTGCGAAGGCGATGCGGACCGCACCTACGAGCATCGCGACCTGTGCCATGCCCGCCTCGTCCAGTTTTTCGGAAGCAAGCACCTCCTTGTACCCGGCGAGAAGCTTTCTTTCGATCTTGCCCGATAGCACAAGGCCGACCGATGACAAATACGCATTCCGCGCCTCGCGCCAGGCCGCGCCGTCTCCTTTTTTTAGCATGAGATCGTTCCGCAAGGCTTGGGCATTGTCATACAGCGCGGGAGGGTAGGCTGCCGGATCGACGCCGGAAAGGTAGCCGGCGCGATCAAGGCCGGAAATAGCCTCGATCAAGGCCTTGTCCAGCGACGCGTATTCGGCGATGGCATCCGAATCGATCCGTTTGAAAGGGAGCGAACCATCGGCATGCACGGGCCGTTCACTCAGATATAAGGTGTTTGGATGATTTGGGACTTCCAGACCCAGGTCGGCGAGGTTGTACGCCAGGCTTTCAATCCCGAAGGCGTATCGCGCCTGTTCCAAACGGAGCAACTCGTCCTCTCTCCCTTCGAGCAAAAAAGTGGAAAGACGCTCGCCGCTCTCCCCGACAAGATCGATCAGCTTGTCGACAAAAAAACCGCCGTCCTTGGGGCGGATGGAGCCAAGCCGAATTCCGTCAAAAAGGGTAGAGATGTTCGACTGGATCACAGAAAACTCTTCGTCGATCCGCCGCTTGATCCTGCGTTTGCTCACTTCGGAGGTAGTCCCGGCAGCAGGTTCCATGGAAACGAGGATCAAGGCGCCCCTGGCTCCGAGTTCTCTCATGGCGAGCAACATTTCAACCCGGTCTTCCGATTCGCCGGCTCTGAGGGATTGATCCGGATCCGTCTCGACCAGAAGAATTCCTGGCGCTTCCGGTACGGGCGCTCGGGCTTGGGAGAGCCAGGCATAGAGCTCCGCGTCCTGTACTCGCGGTTCTGGTGTTGGGCTTAATAGGGCTGCAAGCATCGAAGCTGTCGCGGCGACGATGAAGCGAAGGATCGTAGTCCTTGTCATATCCCGACGATACACTAAAACTGCACGGTCCGCACTACTCTTCCTTGCCCGTGCTGTATGGAGTTTGAAATGCAAATTCAGTATATTATGATAATCGATCGATACTATTGATGATGTTATAGTGGTCTGTTCGAATCGGAGGCGTATGTATGAATAAACCCAAGGTTTTAATAGTGGTTCTTGTCGCTTTGTCAATGATCGGCATCATCTCGTGCGCCAAGCCGCCGCTCGCCGAGATGGATGCCGCGAGCGCCGCTTTCGCGAAGGCGGATGCAGACGCGGATACCAAGGCCTACGCTCCCGAATCCCTCGCAAAGGCGAGGGATATTGCGTCGCGGATGAAGACGGAATCGGACGCAAAACGCTACGACGCGGCCAGGAGCCTCGCGAAGGAGGCGGTCGATGCCTCCGAGAAGGCCATCCGCGACGGTGCCGCTGCGAAGCTCAAGGCAAAGGACGATGCCGCCGCCGCTATCCAAACCGCAAAGTCGGCGCTCGCCGAAGTCCGGAATGCCTCCGCCGCCGCTAAAAGCGTCCGGCGCATCAAGCTCGATGTGACTGCGGTCGAGCAGGATGTCCAGGCAGCCGCCAAGGATATTTCGGCAGCTGAAGGAGACGCCTCCAAGGCAGACTACCGTGCCGCGCTCGCAAAGGCACAGGCCGCGCGCACCAAGCTGGCCGATGCCCAGCAGCGCATAAGCGAGGCTGTACGGACGGCGACCGCCAAAAAATAGCCGCATGCCGTATCGAGGCCGGGAACGATATCTTGTCCGTCCCATCCCGGCCTTGCTATACTCCCCGCGCGTACAGAAGTGGGCTTCTGATTTATAACTTCAGGGCGTGCAGGGCGTGGACTTGATCATCGTGTAGCTTGGTCTCCTCCGTGCCTCCGTGCCTCCGTGGTTCATATTCGGACAATGCACATTTCACACGACACCAACACCCCTCCCGCGCGCCATGCGGGAGAGAGGCGAGGAGCACTCAATGGCAGCAGATCAGGCTCATGACGTCACCATGGACAAGATCACGTCCCTGGCCAAGCGACGCGGTTTCGTCTTCCAGAGCTCGGAAATTTACGGCGGACAATCGGGCGCATGGGACTACGGTCCCCTGGGCATCGAACTCAAGAACCGCATCCAGCGTTTCTGATGGAAGGAGATGACCCAGCTTCACGACGACATCGTCGGACTGGACGCTTCCATCCTTATGCATCCCAAGACCTGGGAAGCCTCCGGCCACGTCGAAAACTTCACCGACCCCCTGGTCGATTGCAAGAAGTGCAAGAACCGCTTCCGCGCCGACCAGATCGACCCCGACAAACTCGCCAGGAAGACCTGCCCCGAGTGCGGCGGCGAACTCACCGAGACCCGCAAGTTCAACCTTATGTTCAAGACAAACATCGGCGCCGTCGACGACGGTACCGGCCTCATCTACCTCCGCCCCGAGACCGCGCAAGGCATCTACGTCAACTACAAGAACATCGTACAGTCCAACCGCATGAAGATACCCTTCGGCATCGCGCAGGTCGGCAAGGCGTTCCGCAACGAAATAGTCACAAAGAACTTCATATTCCGCACCTGCGAGTTCGAGCAGATGGAGATGCAGTACTTCGTCAAACCCGGTGACGACGAGAAGTTCTTCAACTATTGGCGCGAGCAGCGCTGGGCCTACTTCC
>CAZKJA010000449.1:0-2885 GCA_964552925.1 uncultured Treponemataceae bacterium | reverse complement strand
CTCGACGAGATAGGCGACATGCCCCCGCCCCTCCAGGTCAAGCTACTGCAGGTGCTCCAGCAGAAGGAAGTGACGCCGCTCGGCGCCAACTCGCCCGAAAAGGTGAACGCCCGCGTCGTCGCAGCCACGAACGCGGACCTCGCCGCGCTCGTCGAGGCGGGCGGCGTCCGCAGGGGTCTGTACTTCAGGCTAAAAGGTGTCGAAAATGTCCGCGAACTGGCCAACGTGATAGAGCACGGCGTGTTGATGGCCGATGGCGAAACGATAGGTACGGAGGATCTGCCCCCTGAATTTGTCAAAGGCTCCGTTGGTTGTCCCGAGCTCGCGGACTCCGAGCTTGAAGCCTGGCTGGGCGGAAAACGGCTCGACGAACTCGAAGCCCTCGCGATACGCGCGGCGCTCGATCGTTTTGGGGGGCACCGGGGCAACACGGCCAGGAGCCTTGGTATAAGCGAGCGGGGTCTTCGCAACAAGCTCAAGGATTATAATCTCGAATAGAACCGGCAATAATTGCCGCCTGCGGCATAATGTGCCGGTTTCATAGCGTCCTGCTTTTGGAGTCAGGTATGAAAATGTCGGTGCATATACGGTTGCAAGCATGGGGTTTCGTGTCTATTGTATTGTGCCAATTATACATAGCTTGATTTACCCGTATCCCTGGGATTATTTTTTGATTTTCCGCCGGGTGGCACGGTAGTTGCTCAATGGAAGTCATAGAACCAATCAAGGAGACATCCATGAATCGAAAGCAATTGTTCGCGGCGCTCGCCATTCTGGTCGCGGTCGTGCTTGTATTCGGCGCGTGCGCCAAGAAGGCGCCCGAGGCTCCCAAGCCGGCGGCGATCGACAAAAGCTCCGTGTTCATCACGGTCGCTTCCGGACCGACGAGCGGCATCTACTACCCGATCGGCGGCGGTTTCGGCAGCGTCCTCGCCAACGACATCGGCTTCCGCTCGTCGGTGCAGTCGACAGGCGCGTCGGTCGAGAACATCAACCTGATCCTCAACAAGAAGGCCGAACTCGCCATAGTAATGTCTGATGCTGTGCTCCAGGCCTACGACTCGTTCGGCGCCTTCGAAGGCCAGCCCGCCAAGAAGGACCTACGCGGACTTATGAGCCTGTACCCCAACTACGTGCAGCTCGTGACCACCGAGGCGACCGGCATAAAGACGTTCAAGGACCTGAAGGGCAAGCGCGTAGGCGTCGGCGCCCCCAACTCCGGCGTCGAAGTGAACGCAAGGCTGATGTTCGAGGCCCACGGGATGACCTACGCCGACATCCGCCCCGATTACCTGAACTACGGAGAGGCCATAGACCAGATGCGCAACGGCTTGGTCGACGCGGCGTTCGTCACCAGCGGCATCCCGAACTCCACGGTGATGGACCTCGGCACTACCAAGAAGATCCGTATAATCCCGATCGAGGGCGAAGGCATGGCCGCGCTCCAGAAGAAGTACCCCTTCTTCACGGCCGCAGTAATCCCCGCCGGTACCTACGGCAACGAAGCCGACGTCAACACGGCGACGATAATGAACATAATGATAGTCGGCAAGGATCTGTCAGAGGATGTCGTTTACGAGATGACCAAGGGTATCTTCGCCAACATCGGCAAGATCCAGGATACCCACAGCGCGGCCAAGAAGAGCGTTAGCCTCCAGAACGCCCTCAACGGCATGGTCGTCCCGCTTCACCCCGGCGCCGAGAAATATTACAAGGAAGCCGGCTTGCTGAAGTGATCCCCGGACCATGCGCGCGTGATGCGTGCCCGGCCTTGGCCGCCATGGCGCTGTCGGTCGTGGCGCTTGCCGCGGCTCTCGCGCTGGGCGTGGCCGTTTCCTGCGCGCGGCCCGAGCGGAGGCTCGAGCTCGTCATAACGGCGCAAGCCGACGGGCGCGAGCTTCTCGCCGTCCCCGCGGCCGTCGGCGACGCGCTCGAGATAGAGTGGATACACTCGGTCGAGCACTTCCCGTGGTTCGAGCGATTCGAAGTGATGCCCGACTTAGGCATAATGCTGAGGGACATGCGTGTCGCCGGCTTCGGCGCGGGCGTCCCGTTCGAGCGCGGCACCAGCGTCCGCATAGAGAATGGCTACATCATCTACGGTGGCATCGACGAAAGCTATCCGTCGTACCGCTGGATCAATTCGAGGAGCGCCTTCGCCGTCGTTAGCCTGAACGGGACCGTCGTCGCGAGGGGTTCCGGGCTGCCGCACCACGAGGCCCTTGAACTACGAATAACACAACGGAGGTAGGACCATGGTCGACGATACGAAGCTTTCAGTCGAAGAGAGCAAACGACGGCTTCTGGAGGAATTCGACGCCGAGTCGAGGTACCGGGTGCTCGCGAACAAGGCGGCGGAAATGGCGGTCAAGGCGTTCGCGATCCTTGTCGCGCTCTACCACCTGTACGGTGCCGTTTTCGGCACGCCGGTCACGCTGAAGCACCGCTCCCTCCACGTGGCGATGGTCCTCGCCCTCGGTTTCATATTCTATCCCTTCCGTAAAAAGGGCGACCGCAAGAAGATCAGCTGGTACGACCTCGCGCTCGGCGTGCTGGCGGTCGCGACTACAGTCTACGTCTTCGTCGACTACCTCGGCATAATAGGCAGGGCGGGGATGCCCAACCTCGGCGACCTCGTCGTCGGTGTCATCCTTATCCTGCTCGTGCTCGAGAGCGCGCGCAGGGTGACCGGCCTGGCGCTTCCCATTCTCGGTATCGTATTCATACTGTACGCGCTGTTCGGCAGGAGTTTCCCCGGATTCTTCGGACATCGCGGGTATTCGTGGTCAGACCTGACGAGCTTCCTTTTTGTTTCGACCGATGGCGTGTACGGAACGGCTGTCGGCGTGTCGGCGTCGTACAGCTCCCTGTTTTTCCTGTTCGGC
>CAZKJA010000448.1:0-2890 GCA_964552925.1 uncultured Treponemataceae bacterium | reverse complement strand
CCGGTTTCCGCAAACAGATTTTCATCAGCATGCACGGACAGGAGTATGCGCTTCCGTCGGCGATACAGGAGTGGGGCAAGAAGTACCAGGTTCCCGCGATGGTGATGTTCATCGACCTGCCGCGTGTGATGGCCAAGGACCTGATGGACAAGGCCCACGGCGGTCCGTTCGACTTCCCCTTCCAGCACGCCGACGAGGCCGAGCAGTCGATCTCCCTCGCCCTATTCCCTGAGATGTGCCAGCAGGAACACGCCAAGGACACTACCATCAAGGGATTCCTGCCCCCGGGCCACGTGGACCGCGGCGGCGATATCTACGGCAACCCGATCCCCGGCCACTGCATCATCGGCGGCACCGGTATCGAATGCGTCACGTTCCCCGAAGGCGTACTCGGGAAGGCAACCCTTGCGGACCCAAAGAAGGCGACCAAGGCGATAGAGAACGTGCTCAATTACATGGTTAGGCTCATCGGGGACATCATGGAACGATTCCCGGTCGGCAAGCTTCCCGAAGGGCACCTGATGAGCCAGCGGGACCCAAAGGAAATCGAAGCCCTGCTCAAGGGGCCGTTGAACGGCGGCAAGCACTTGTACACGATAGCGTGGCCCAGCTGATGACTTTCCCCTGGGGAAGCCGATGTCGATGCGGTTTTTTGGGAGCGGGCGGATTAAAACCGTATCGCGCCCAAGGAAAGGATGGCAAAGGTTTGCGGGTTATTATCGATTTCATGGGTTTTGCATGCCGGAGGAATCCGGTGTAGCTGGACACAAGGACTGATAGCGCTGTCTAGCTGGATATTCTATCAGCCAGGTTCTTAATGGAGGTAGAAGGATGAAGAAGATTTTTGTGGTGGCTCTTTGCTTGCTCGCTGTTTTTTCATTGTCTGTGGTATCCGCCGCGGGAACCAGCGAGGCGTCAAGCCAGGCCGCATCTGGTAAAAGTTGGGAATTGAAATATAACCAGCTCGAGCCCCCTGCCCATCCGCAGGGCGTCACTCAGGCAATGTTTGCGCAGAAGATCGAGGAATTGTCCGGCGGACAGATAAAGGTAAAGGTATACGCCAGCGGCACGCTCTTCACACAGCAGGGCGAAGTGACCGCGATGATGAACGGCGGACTCGAATTGTCAACGCTCGCGTTCCAGGACATGGCTCCATACCTGCCGACCGCCGCGATGTTCGCCGCGCCTTATATGTTTACCAGCTACGACCACATGAAGAAGGTCTTTGCCCAGGATTCCAAGGTAGCTGCGGACTTCTACAAGATGGTTGTCGAAAAGTGCGGCTATATCCCCTTGGCGGCGATGACCCAGGGCATGCGAGTCGTCAACACGAAGAGGACCGAACCGATCAAGACGCCGGCTGACATGAAGGGGATGATTCTCCGCATGCCCAACGCCCCCGCCTGGATAGATGCCGGCAAGTCGTTGGGAGCGAATGTTACCCCGATCGCCTATTCCGAGACGTACACCGCTCTGCAGACCGGTACGGTCGAGGCGCAGGACAATCCGCTTCCGGGTACCTACGCGATGAAGTTTTACGAAGTCACCAAGCAGATCTCGCTGACCAGACACATCATCGATGTCAAACTTCTCTGCGTCACGAAGACTGTCTGGGATAAGATGACCAAGCAGCAGCAAAAATGGATGCACGAAGCGGCGCAGTACGCTTGTGATGAAGGCAACAAGGTTACCTTCCAGCAGGAGAATGAGCTTCTCGGCTTCATGAAGAATTACGGCATGATCATCACCGAGCCGGACATCAAGGCGTTCCAGAAATATTCCTTCGACTATTACCAGTCGAACGGGCTGACCAAGGATTGGAACATGGATCTGTACACCAGGGTCCAGGCCTTATCGAAATAACGCGTTGACAGTGGCTTGCAGGCAGGCGTCGGGATACGGTGCCTGCTTGTTGCCTGGGTTATGGCATGAGGGGGGTAGTGCTTAATATGGACAAGCTCAAGAAGATTGTTCGCTGGATCGTGGATTTGGTTGAGGTCTATCTACCCTCCGCCATGTTCGTGCTGTTGTTCCTTGTTTTTATCGCCAATGTGTTTTTCCGATATGTCCTGAAGAATCCCCAAAACTGGACCTTCGAGCTGTCCGTCAATGCATTTGTTGTCGTAGGCCTTCTCGGCGCCGCTACAGCGCATCGTAAAGAAGACCATGTGGTATTCGATCTCATATACGCACCGCTGGACAGCAAGAAACAAAACTTCCTGCGTATCCTTTCCAACGCGCTTGTGATCCTGTTCTTCGGAATCGCGATTCCCGGATCTGTCCTGTACGTCCTCGAGTTGCCTTCGATGACGTCGATCCTGAAGATTCCCGAGAAGTACATCTTCATGGTTTTCCCGATTTTTCTGGTTTCTATTTTCTTCAGGTCGATTTACCGGCTGACCATCGATATCAAGGCGCGAAAGAAAAAGACCTATATCCAGGAGTACAACACTGGGGACAAGGAATCATTGATATGAGCTGGTACCTTTTAATCCCGTTTGTCTTCTTGATCCTGGCTTTCGTGATACGGATGCCTATCGGATTCGGCATGCTGATTGGTTCGATGGCGTATTTCCTGATCAAGGGCATCGGGCTTGCCAATATGGTCAACACGATCGTCTACGGTTTGATCAATTCGTACATCCTCATCGCCATCCCGCTGTTCGTGTTCACCGCCAACGTGATGAATTCGAGCCAGGTAACGGACAAGATTTTCGATTTTGCGCGGGCGATCATCGGGCGCAAGCACGGCGCCACGGGTTATGTGAATATCCTCGCTTCCCTGATATTCGCCGGGATGACCGGCAGCGCGTTGGCTGACGCGTCGGGTCTGGGCAAGCTCGAAATAGAGCAGATGAAAAAGGAAGGGTATGACCTGCCGTTCAGCGGC
>CAZKJA010000447.1:0-2895 GCA_964552925.1 uncultured Treponemataceae bacterium | reverse complement strand
AATGCGCCTACACGTGCTTCCCGAATTCCTGCAAAAAGAATGGAATGCTTCCGATGGCGGGGTGCTCCTCCCGGTAGTAACTTTTACGGACGGTATTCCTTCCGGCGCGGTCAATAATTGCGCCCCGCCAGGCATGCATGGTGAGTTCAGCGTCTCCGCCGGGTGCGATTTGGTAAAGAATGTCAGGGAGTTGACCCATGATGGATTTGAAAAATGGAAACAGAAAAAGAATTCTTCTGGTCGAGGATGAAGCGCTCATAGGGATGAACGAATCGGTACAGCTGAAGTCGTACGGGTATGATGTAACCCACGTCTTAAGCGGGGAGCACGCACTGGATGCTATGCGCGCCGATGGCATGTCCTTCGAGCTTATCCTCATGGACATCAATCTCGGTGAAGGCATCGACGGCCCCGCGACCGCGTTGCTTATCCTCAAGGATTTCGATATACCGATAGTGTTTCTTTCCAGCCATATCGAAAGGTCGGTCGTCGATACGACGCAGGATATAACTACCTTCGGTTACGTTGTAAAAAATTCGGACATCGCCGTTCTCGATGCATCGATAAAGATGGCCTTCAGGTTGCACGTCGCGCATATGGAGCTGAAGAAGCAGAAAGATGAAATCGACTCGAAGAATACCCAGCTGGAGTTCCACGAGAAAAGGTACAGGAGGCTGTTCGAATCCGCGCAGGACGGCATCCTCATACTGAACGCCGGCAGCGGCATGATCATCGACGTCAATCCGTACCTGGTAAAGCTGCTCGGGTATTCCAAGGAAGAGATCCTGGAAAAAAAGATATGGGACATCAGCGCGTTCAAGTACGTCGATTATTCAAAGCAACTGTTCAAGGAGCTCCAGAGCAAGGAGTACGTACGATATACCGACCTGCCGCTCGAAACGATAGACAAACGGATCATCCACGTGGAATTCGTCAGCAACGTGTACCTTGTCGATGAAGAAAAAGTAATACAATGTAATATCCGCGATATCGAGGATAGAATCCGGCGCGAAAAAGAATTGATGAGCAACATCGACAAGAATACCGCGCTGCTGAAGGAGATCCAGCATCGTACAAAGAATAGCTTCACGATGATAACGAGCCTGATAAGCTTGAGGGCGAATGAATCCGAGTGCGACGATACCAAGACCGCGCTCGAGGAGCTGAGCCTGCGGGTGCAATCCATCTCCGAATTATACTCATTGCTCTATACCACCGATTCGTTCTACGAAGTGCCGTTCAAGACGTACTGCAATACCTTGATAGAGTCGATGCTCAACCTGTCCGCCCACGTCGTGATCAGGAAGGAAATCGACGAGATGTCGATTTCCGCCAAGGATGCGGCCAATCTGGGCATGATCATCGTCGAATTGATGTCGAATGCCATCAAGTACGCGTTTCCCGATAACAGGGCCGGAATCATCGCCATATCCGCGAAAGAAAGCGACGGTGGAATTCAACTTACCGTCGAGGACAACGGCATCGGCATCAATCAATCCCTCGACCGGAACGTCAAGAGAGGCATCGGGCTCCATATCGTGGATCTTCTTGTCAAGCAACTCGATGCTTCAATAGAATTCGTTCCCGTCGACGGGACGAAAATCGTCATCACGATGAAGCAACACGAATTACAGAAGGCGCAAGGCGTACGCTTATAGGGGCCTGCAACTTGTCACATCGCTAAGGACTATGCGGAATACGTTCACGCCGTCGGCACCTTCCCGCGCTATCCCTTCGAGCCTCCCGCGGAATTGTGCGCCGTCAATCGTCTGCATCCGTAGTTCGCAGGCAACGGCCACTGATGACTCGCGGAGTTTGTTGCGGTAGACATAGTAGGCATCCTGATCCTCGCTGAATATGAATCGGGATATCGCCTGCTTGGTCAGGGTGATTCGCGAGGTAGCCAGGATATTCGCCGCGGTCAGGTTCGACTCGACTATTATTCCCGCTTCGCTGACTGTCATATAGCCCACCGGGGCCAGGTCGAACAGGTCATAATACCTCGCCCTCGAGGCGTCGAGCTCGACCTGGGTCTGGCGCAATTCTCCGTTCTGCATTTCAAGTTCTATCTGGTGGACGCGCAATTCATGTAGCGTGCGTTGTACTTCTTCCGCAGAGATCGGGATGTCTGTTTCCCGGGGTCGGGAAGCCTTTTCATTGGCGATTTTCTCTGCCAGGTTCCGCATGGTTTGGCGCGATTTCTCATTCAACGACAAGACTAAGTCCGGGTGCGCGTTTTTCATTTAGCCCTCCACCTTGTCGCTTGCAATTATATCCATGCTCATGGCAAACCACTTCAATATCTTTCCTTTGGCATCCCGAAGCGCGGTCGCATTGGTATCGAAGAGATGATAGCCGCCGTCATGCTTCTTGATGCGGAATCGAATCCGTAGCGGGGAACCGGATGTGAGAGCCTTCTCCCACGCGGCTTTTACGGCGGCACGGTCTTCTGGATGGACTTGTTCGAGCCACAGGAATCCAAGCTGACGGGCTTCCGGTATGCCGGTGAACGCGACCCACTGGGGCCCCAGGTAATCGCACGAACCATCGGGGAGGCAGGTCCACACGAGTTGCGGTAGCGATTCGGCGATAGCGCGGAACCGGGCTTCGCTCTCGTCGAGTTCATCCTTCGCCTTTTTCATTGAGGTGATGTCGACGAAAGTAATCACCGCGCCTTCGATCACATTGTCGAGCGTCCGATACGGCAATATGCGGATAGCGTACCATTCGCCATCTTTGGTCTTCGCTTCCGCCTCAATCGGAATCAAAGTTCTCAATACCGACTCTACGTCCGCTACCAAGCTTTCGTAGTTGGACAGGTTTGAAACCAAGTGACCTACCGGCCGGCCTATATCGCTCGTGATGAGGTTGATTATTTTGGTTGCCGCGGGGGTG
>CAZKJA010000446.1:0-2913 GCA_964552925.1 uncultured Treponemataceae bacterium | reverse complement strand
GCCTCGGCATGGCGGGCCTGGCCGTAGCCGCGATAGCCAGCGTCGCGCTCGCCGCGCTCAACTTCGGCGCGATCGCCCTCGCCCAGCTCGCGCTGCGCAAAGGAGCGGCTACCGCGGTCATCCCCCTACAGCAAGTGCCCATCCAGGCCATTCCCATCATCCTGCATATTTGTCTGTACCGCGGGAGCTTCGGCAACATGCTTGAGACCGCGTTGCTGGCTCTCGGGTTGATCTTCCTCATCGCCGGGTCTTGTACCCTCGGATTGGGCAATACGGCGACGGCCGGTAAGAAACCAGGGGGCAGGGCGCCAGCCGTCGTAGCCCTGGCCATCATCTCCGCGCTGGCGCTTCCAAGTCAGCTTGAGGCCCAGGAATCCCAGGCTACGACCCTCGCCTTTCGCTACGACTGCCTCGACGACGCGGGGCGTAAAACAGCCTCCATCGAAATGCGCGTGAGCGCGTGCGCCGCCGGCACGGAAATAGTCTGGACGGATTCCGCCGGCAATCGCGGATACGCGAGGCTCGGAGCCGGGATGGTACAGGAAGAGGTTCGCATCGACGGCTCCGCCGGCCAGAGCCTGCGATTCAGGCTAGCGGCTTCGGGTGAATCATGGGAAGTGGTGGGAGGTTCGGCAGGCTCGCATAGCGTGGCCGGGAACGCCTGTCTCGGCGACATGAGCCTTTTCTTCATCCTGCCTACACTCGTCGATCCGAATACCAAGGGCGACGAGGCGCGCTTCGTCCTCGTGCGGCCGACAGGCGGCCAGCGCGCGACCATGAGGCTCCGCGCGGAAGGCATCGTCCTTGCGCCCGCTATCGGTGGGAGCAAGGAGAGGGCATACCTCTTGCGCATGGAGCTGGCTGACCCGATCGGCCGCCTTTTCTGGCCATACACGTATAACTATTATTATCGCGTCGGGGACCTCCGTCTCCTCGCCTATGACGGACCCGACGAATACAAGAAAAATTCCCGGATAGTTCTCGCGGAGGTCCAAGGATGAGCCGGAGGAAATCGCGCCGCATCATTCTTGCCGTCATGCTCCTCGATTTTTTTGCCCTGCGGCATAGTTGCTGGGCACAGGATACAGAAAAGCTAGGGATACTCGTCCTCCCGAGTTTCTTCTATATGCCTGAAACGGGGTTCGGAGGAGGAGGCCTGTGCATGGTGACGAGAATCCATCCGGCGGGGGAAGACGGCTTGGCGCTCGCCGACAGCCTGAGGGCAGGAGGATTCTTTGCCCAGCAAGGCCAGGCCGGCGGCTGGACAGCGATAGAAGCCTACATTGCCGAGTCCCGCGCGAAGCTCGGCCTGGACGCGGCGATTTCCCGCTACCCGGGACGCTTCTTCGGTCTTGGCCCATACGCCGCGGCCGACGAAGCCTATGTCCCGTTCATGGGAAGCGCTTCCGCAAGCATGGGCTTCAGATTCTCGCCTGTTTTCTACGCGGGCCCGCGTCTTCGATTCGCCGCGTCGAAGACGCTAGAAATGGAAAGCTCTGGCCTCCTCGCAACGGCGGGCATCACGGGGAGCGACGGATACGTCTCCAAGGGCGTGGGCTTTACCTGTACCATCGATACGCGCGATTCCACGATCACGCCGACAAAAGGAAGCTACCTCGATCTCGATTTCCTGGCTTCCCCGAGACTGTTTGGCTCGAGTCAGGATTTTGGCCTCGCTTGCCTCGATGCGCGTACTTACATAGAGCCCTTTTCCATGTGGAAGCTGGTTCTCGCCTTTCAGGCCCGAGTCGAGGCCGCCTTCGGCGATCCGCCCTTCCAGGAACTCCCCCGCATCGGAGGAGACAGGCTCATGCGCGGCTACTACGATGGCCGATACCGGGATGCCTGCTCCGTGGCCATGCAGGCGGAAATCCGGCTGCCCATCTGGTGGCGCTTTGGGATCACGGCATTCGGCGGCCTGGCCCAAGTCGCCCCGAGCCTCGCCGCTTTTGATCCCGCAAGCCCCAAGGTCTCGGGCGGATTCGGCTTCCGGTTCAGACTGGACGACGCCACGAATGCCAACATGCGCGTGGACATCGCCTGGGCCGAGGGAAGGCCCCAATTCTACTTCAATTTCGGAGAGGCTTTTTAAGGCTTGAATCCTTCGAACCGAGAGACTGGGACAAGTATTCATTCATTCCGGGTAAAAATCGGTGCGGTACTTCACGAACTCGAGCAACTCGTCATAGGATTCATGGAAGTATGATCAAGTCAGCCCCTTTGCGGTATGGTATAATTGCTCAATGCCCGTGCCGCTCATCACCACGAAGCTGTTCATGCCGCCGCTTCGCAAACAGGCGGTTTCACGCCGCCGCCTGATCGATCGATTGAACGCCGGCTTGTCCGAAGGCAAATCCCTGACCCTTGTATCCGCCTCCGCCGGCTTCGGGAAAACCACATTGCTCAGCGAATGGATAGTCGATATCAAGCGACGGGATCCGAATCTGGGCGTGGCCTGGCTTTCGCTCGATGATGGCGACAGCGATCCCTCCCGTTTCCTTTTATATCTCGTCGCGGCGTTGCGATGCGTGGAGCCGGGCAGCGGAGCCGACGCGATGGCCGCACTCCAATCGCCAATGCCGCCCTCGGCCGAATCAATCCTCGTGGAGCTGATCAACGAAGTCGAGGGCATGGCGCGGCATCTGGTCATCGTCCTCGACGACTACCATGCTGTTGATTCAGCCCAGGTCGATACCCAGCTCGCCTTCCTTCTTGAAAACCTTCCCGCGCGCATGCACCTTGTGATTGCCTCGCGGGAGGACCCGAACCTGCCCTTGGCACGCCTGCGTACCCGGGGTTTGCTTTCCGAATTCCGTGCCGCGGACCTGCGCTTTACACCCGGGGAGGCTACGGAATATCTCGGCGTCTCGCTGGGTATCGAGCTGGAAACCGAAGAGGTCGAGGCACTCGAGG
>CAZKJA010000445.1:0-2927 GCA_964552925.1 uncultured Treponemataceae bacterium | reverse complement strand
TGCCATGTCACCTTAATCTTGATTTCTCCGAAAATCACTTTCCCGAAGCATCAGGACACCAAGACAAGTTATTTGCCCAGGAGGTAGTATCATGGATGGAAGCTCGCTCAGGAAGAACAAGATGATCGTGGCGGGATGTCTGCTCGCACTGTCGCTCAGCGCCTGCGTGACCGTGGCCCCAGGCGGGAAGACGTATACGAGGGCGGAGTTCGTCGCCAGGATCGCCGACTATTTCGCCTGGCCTCATCCGACGGAATATAACGATATATGGAAGGCTCCGCTCAAGCAATTCAAGGACGTCAAGACCACGGACGCCTACGGCAAGCAGATCGAGAATGCCTACGAGCAAGGCCTTATAGGTCCCGACGCCGCGGGCAATTTCAATCCTGGGGCCGCGGTCACGCGACAGGAAGCGGCGGTCATATTCGCGAAGGCGTTCAAGGTGCCCGCGTCGACCAAGGATGCGCTCGCTGCGTTTTCTGACAAGTCCGCCATTGACGCGGCCGCGAAGGAGAGCGTGAACGCGCTCGTCGCGGCGGGCTTCATGTCAGGTCCGACAGCCAGTTCGTTCAAGCCGAAGTCGCCCATGGGAGAGGCCGAGGCAACCGCCATATTCGGCAAGATCACGGGCGCGGTCGTGTCGCCCGTGCAGGCACTCCCCATGCAAAACGCCAGCGCGCCGCGACGCTATATAAAGCTGACCTGCCCCACGCCAGGCGCCGTCATCCATTACACCACCGACGGCTCGACCCCGACCGCCTCCAGCGAGGTGTACACCGTCGCCACCAAAGGCCACATCAACGAGATGCTCTCGACGGCGCAGTTGCCGGAACGGAACGTCACGTACAAGGCGATCGCCATGAAGGACGGAATGGCGACGAGTCCGGTCCAGACCTTTACCTGGCGCCTGTACCGGCCAGTTGCCGCCGATTTCCAGCATCTCCTTGTCCAGCCCAAGACCGCGACCAGTCCCGCCGTATACCGGATATGCAACGACTCCGAATCGGTCAGGGCCATGGCGTGGTACATCGAAGGACAGGAGCGAGGCCTCGTGTTCGACGCTTTGCAGACTCCGGCCACCGTGGCCAACCTGAAGTCGTACATAGACAAGAACATCGCGACTAAGCCGAATTTCCTCGTCATCGGGCACGAGCACGGCGATCATGACATGCAGGGTCCGAACTTCCTCAACGCCGGCGTCGACGTTTACATGAACAAGCGCGGTTGGTCGGCGGTCGGCGCCGCGAGTGGCCCCTTCCCGGCGGTTTTCCCGAACCCCGCGGACCAGGCCAAGATCAAGAACGTCGACGAGGGGGACGTGTTCAAGCTCGGCGGATGCGACTTGTACGTCTACGCCTTGCCAGGGCACGCCAACGGCAACATCATACTCCAGGACAAGGCCAACGGCTTGATTTTCGCTTCCGATATTTACGGTTGTACGCGCGCGGGCTCGGCCGACAATGTCAACGTTTCCGGAGTCAGCGTCGACCTTTTGCTGTCCCTCGCCCAGCAGACGTACTCGAACTACAAGAAGGGCGGCGGGAAAACGACCAAGCTCTTCACGGGACATGACGAGACGCCCTTGGCGGACAGAAACCTCTTGCTGTTCGAGGCCGCCTTGCAGCAAGTCGTCGACAAGGGTGACGCCGGATGCAGCCCGACCTTGCGCGGCAACAACGACGCGCCGAACAGCCGGACCACGATGATCGGCGACATGTGGAAGGATGGGACCAACTGGATATCCCTCAAGCTGGCCGGCAAGATGGGCGACGCCACCAAGTACCTGACATCAAGCCCCGTCGACTACAATGGAAAAGACGGGTACTTGAAGTACTCGGTGCTGTCGAACCTCGAGGTCGAGGGCGGCAAGCTGGTCGGCACGACGGTTTCTTGGCAGGCCGCTCCGGCACCCTTCGCCTGGGCGGGTGGCACGGAGACCGTGACGTATTCGCTACCCGATAAATTCGACCCATGGACGTATAGCTACGTGATCGAGGTCCCGAAGGCTACGGAAACCATCACGATTACGCCAACAGCCATGTCGTCGAGGATCAAGGCGATGACCCTCAACGGCAAGGCTACCGCCTCGAAGTCCGGCGTCGCCGTCAAGGCGACCGCTGGCTCGACCGTCACCATCGTTGTCGTGGCGCCGGACGGGGTCACGACGAGCACCTATAGTTTCATGATAGCCAAGATGTAGTATTGACCGGATATCAGGCCGCTTGGTCAGGAATACGGCCAAGCGGCGTTTAAAGCCGACGGGAGGAATGTAAGCGAGGAGGATGGCACCGGGATACCATAAAGCGGTGGTAGCGCCGAATGATCGCCGATTACGCTGACCTGGACAAGGCGACCGCCGAGATAACCAACGGCGCCTTCGCGGTTACCGGCCAGCGCTGTACCTCCATAAGCCGCCTCATCGTCCTCCGGAAATACGCGGATGAACTCGAGGCAAAAATAGCGGAAAAAATGATGGCTTACGTCCTGGGCAGCGGCATGGATCCCAGGGTTACGATGGGGCCGGTGATAAACAAGGCCGCGGGCGAGTCGATCATGGATTACATCCAGAGTGCGCGGGACGAAGGCGCGACCATCAAGGCGGGCGGCCGCAAACTGTCCGGCGGCGAATACGACAAGGGCTTCTACATCGAGCCGACACTGGTCACCAACGCGACGCCCACCATGAAGGTATCGATAGACGAGATATTCGGGCCGGTGCTGACGAGCATAAGGGTAGATACGTTCGCGGAAGCGATGCAGGTGGCCAACGACACTAAGTACGGGTTGTCCGCGTCCCTGTTCTCGGACAACCTCGCGTATATCCATGAGTCCAGTGAAAACATAAAACACTTCGCGGGAATATTATTAAGCTGATTCGGTGAACGCATTCAAATAATACTTGACAAATCATGACTTCGTTTTAATAT
>CAZKJA010000444.1:0-2936 GCA_964552925.1 uncultured Treponemataceae bacterium | reverse complement strand
ACGGACGCGAGCTTGCGCAGCGAGAAATGGGCGTAGCCCTCGGCGATGAGGAGCCGGCGCCCCTCGGCAAGCAGGGAAGCCCGGAGGTTTGTGTGATGGTATGAGGAAGTCATGAGCC
Organism: uncultured Treponemataceae bacterium; assembly: GCA_964552925.1. Classification (GTDB taxonomy): domain Bacteria; phylum Spirochaetota; class Spirochaetia; order Treponematales; family UBA12059; genus SZUA-370. The sequence continues at coordinate 2,818 of CAZKJA010000444.1, read as the reverse complement.
GAGTATACGGCACTGATGTTGACATTGGCAACATATCGCGATATCTTTGCATCCAGGACAGTTGACACTGCCAACATTGGAGGTCACATGAATATTCTCGGTCTATATGACGAGAGGAACGTCGAGACGGAGGGCGCGGTATCGGCCCTCGACGCCTGGGCGCGGCGACGCGGGCACGAATCGCGCTTCATCGACGCGTCTTCGCTTTCCATCAAGCCTTGTCTCGGTTGTTTCGCTTGCTGGGTAAAGACACCGGGGGTGTGCGTCATCGCGGACGAAGGCCGCGCCTTCGTGGAAGCGCTTATGCCCGCCGACCTTTTCGTGATAATCACCGGCATCCCCTTTGGATCCTACGCGCCCGCTATCAAGCGGGCCCTCGATCGGAGCATACCCATCCTGTTGCCCTTCTTTACGATTCACGAGGGCGAGATGCATCATGTACAACGAAGCAGGCGGCCTCGGAGACTCCTGCACATTCCCTACGGGAAGTACGGAACCGAGGATCTGAAGACCTTCTCGGGTTTGGCCCGGGCCCACTGCGACAACGCCTTGTCTCCGCGCGCCAAACGCCAGTTCGAATACGCGGGCAATCCCGAGGCGTTGGCAACCTGGGTCGACGGAGAGGTGGAAGCGTGAAAGTCCTCATGATCAACGGCAGCCCCAAGGCCTCTGGTTCAGTCTCGGGCGCCATCCTCGACACTATAGCCGGGATGCTCGGTCCCCAGGCCGAGACACGGAGGATCAAGGCCGTCACCGCCGGCCGGGCTACCGAGGCGGATCTGGAAGCCGACGTCCTCGTGGTGGCGTTCCCGCTATACATCGACTCCCTGCCCGCCCCTCTGCTCGAGTGGCTCATATCCTATCATGGCCTCGTCGGCGCCCGGGAAGGCGGATCCCCGGCCACGGTCTTCGCGGTTTGCAACTGCGGGTTCCACGAAGGAGCGCAGACCGAACTCGCCCTCGCCGTCGTCAGGAATTTCGCATGCTCGAGCGGCCTGACATGGGGCGGGGGGCTGGGCATCGGATCGGGCGGCATGCTCGTCGGCCTTGCTTCGGTCCCGCCCGAAGCCGGCATCAAGCGGCCCGTCTCGCGGGGCCTGGCCTGGTTGGGTGGCCTCGTCGCCAAGGCGGAAGCTTCAGGCGAGGTCCGGCTCGTCCAGTTCGCCTTTCCACGGTTCGCCTATATCTTCATGGCCCATGCGGGCTGGCGGCACATGGCAAAGGTCAATGGGCTCCGGTCCGGGGATATTGGACGACAGCGCGGCATCGAAACTAAAATTGCCCCGTGCTCAGCATGACGAGTGTGCACGCCTCGATATATTCGATGTCGTGGCGCTCTGAAGCCAGCCTCATGAGCTCGGACTCAGCACCCGGGTTGGCGATAATCCTCCGTGGCTCGAGCGCGACGATTGAATCGACCATTGGGGACAAGCGCCCCGGACCGACGTACAGCGTGACAGTATCGACGCGTCCCCGCACGTCGTCGATATCGTTGACCACTTGGATACCTTCGATCTCCTGCAATCGCGGATGCACCGGGACCGGTTCGTGGCCGTGCCTCAAGAGGGAGACCAAGGCCATGTGGGAATACCGCGACGGTTTGTCGCTAGCCCCGAGGATGACGACGCGTTCCTTGTTTTTCATGTTACGATCCTTGTGACGAGGCCGCCCCTTGCGGAGCGGCCTCGTCGTCTTCCTTGACGCACCCGCCGGACAAGCCGACGGGCCACGCAGGCGCGCGCGACCATGCGCGCGGACACAATACTATTTCTTGATGTTGTAGAAAGCCTTCATTCCCGGGTATTCCGCGATGCCTTCCATGGCGTCCTCGATACGCATAAGCTGGTTGTACTTGCAGATGCGGTCGGTGCGCGACATCGAGCCTGTCTTGATCTGGCCGGTCTCGCATGCGACTGTAAGGTCGGCGATGAAGGTGTCCTCGGTTTCGCCGGAGCGGTGGGAAACGACGGCGGTGTAATTGGCGCGCTTGGCCATGTTGATGGCTTCGATTGTCTCGGTCACCGTGCCGATCTGGTTGAGCTTGATCAGGATCGAGTTGCACGCGCCCATCGCTATGCCCTTCTCCAGGCGCTTTGTGTTTGTGACGAAGAGGTCGTCGCCCATGATCTGGATCTTCCCGCCGAGGGCTTTTGTGAACTTGACGTAGCCTTCCCAGTCGTCCTGGGAGAGTCCATCCTCTATGGAAACGATCGGGTACTTGGCCACCCATCGGGTGTACAGCTCTATCATCTCGTCCGAACTGAATAGCTTGCCGGGGTTCGACTTCCAGAACTTGTAGCCCTTTCGGTCGCCTTCGTCGAAAAGCTCGCTGGCTGTGGGGTCGAGAGCGATGCCGATCTGCTCGCCGGGCTTGAAACCGGCCTTCTCTATCGCCTTCATTATGTAGTCGAGGGCATCATCATTGCCGATGTTCGGGGCGAACCCGCCTTCGTCGCCGACGCTGGTGTTGTGGCCGTCGGCCTTGAGTATGCTCTTGAGGTTGTGGAATACCTCGGCGTTCATGCGGACAGCCTCGCGGAAAGTCTCGGCGCCGACCGGCATTATCATGAACTCCTGGAAGTCCACCTTGTTGTCGGCGTGCTTGCCGCCGTTGATGATGTTCGACATCGGGACAGGCAACAGCGTCGTATGGGCGCCGCCGAGGTACTTGTACAACGGAACGTCGAGGTAATCGGCTGCCGCGCGGGCTACCGCCATCGAGACGCCGAGGATGGCGTTGGCGCCGAGCTTGGCCTTGTTCTCTGTGCCGTCGAGGTCGATCATCGTGCGGTCGATATCCACCTGTTCGGTACAGTCG
>CAZKJA010000443.1:0-2946 GCA_964552925.1 uncultured Treponemataceae bacterium | reverse complement strand
GATCGGGCAGAAGGGCGCGTACGACAGGCTCTGCGGACACTACAAGGTGGCGCGGATGCCCGAAACCGGCGTCAAGGTGATGACCCGCGTAAGGATAGAGAACGACATGGCGACGGTCGAGCTCGACCTGTGCGGGGCGCCCCTGTCCAAACGCGGCTACCGCACACGCCCGACCGAGGCGCCTCTAAAGGAAACGGTTGCCGCCGCCGTGTTGTTCCTGTCTGGCTGGAAGCGGTCGTTCCCGCTCTACGACCCGTTCTGCGGGAGCGGCACTATCCCGATAGAGGCCACGCTGTACGCGCTCGACATAGCCCCCGGAATGAACCGCCGCTTCGCGTGGGAATCGATGCCCGCCGGAGGAGCCGCCGCGGTACGGGAAGCCCAGGGATCCGCGAAGGCGGCCGTCAGGCTCGACCGCGACGTACTCATCGCGGGATCGGACATGGACGAAGCCGCGCTCGAGGCTGCGGTCGCCAACGCCGGACTCGCGGGAGTCGGCTCCAGGATTCGTTTCTTCCCGGCGCGCGCCACCGAGGCGGCTCCCTTCGCCGAACGCGGCTTCGTCATCACCGACCCGCCGTATGGCAAGCGGCTCGGAACGCCTGCGGAAGCGGACTACCTCTACGAGTCGCTCGGCGCCTTCGCGGACCGCTTCCGCCGTTGGGAGCTGTGCTTCGTCGTCGACAGGGAGGAATTCGGGGGATTCGCCGAGCACCGCCCCGATGCGCAGTGGAAGAGGACAAAGATCGTCGACGGCGCGGAGACGCGGTGGCTCCAGAGGTCTATCGCCGCCCACTCCCCTTCCGCGAGATGATCCTGCCGACCCAGGCGTGCAGACGGTCGCGGAACGCCAGACCCATCGCGAAAAGGATCGAGGCGGTCACGAGGACCGTGAACGCGGCAAAGTAGTCTTTCTCGAACGCCGCCGAGCCCATATAGGCGCTCCCGAAGATTCCCGGCAAGCGGCCTAGCGTCGAGACCGCTATGAAGACCCAGAAAGGCAGCTTGCTGGCGCCGGCCGCATAGGTGAGCGCGTCCTTCGGGATGCCCGGAATGACGAACAACAGGAAAAAACCCGCGGCGGCCTTCCCTCCGCCCGTGGCTTCTTCCATACGAAGCGCCCGTTCGGCCCCGAACACCGCGTCCACGAACGGCCGCCCCAGTATCCGGCCTATGCCGAAATTGACCAACGAACCGACCAGGATGCCAAGTACCGACCACAGGGTACCCGCCCACAGTCCGAAGGCGAATCCGCCGGCGATCTGCACCACCTCGCCGGGAACCACGAACACTATGACCTGGATCACCTGGAGGGCCATGAAGGCCAACGGAGCGAGCGCTCCCCGCGCCAGTACCCAGGCCCTCACCGATTCCGACGACTTGAACAGTTCATACAAATCCTGGCGGAACGCGAAGGCCAATGAGAGCACCGCGACTACAAGGGCAGGGAATCCAGCGATGGCTGCGATGCGGCGGCTACGTTCGGACACTCTCATGGCGAGACTATACGGCCCTGCCGCCCGGATTGGCAAGCGGACGACAGGAGGCTCGAGCCTTGCTCTCCGGGACTCGCGGCACTATGCTATGCTAACGATGGAAAACGACAACGTGATGGATTACGAATCAGGCGAATCGATATTCAGGGAGGGCGAGGTCGGAGACCTCATGTATATCCTCCTCCTGGGCTCGGTGGACCTCAAGATGAAGGTGGAGCGCGGGGAGACGGTACTCAAGACCGTCGACACGCCGAACGAATTCTTCGGGGAGATGGCCCTGCTCGACGACAGGCCGCGTTCCGCGAGCGCCGTAGCGACGAAGAGGACGAGGGTTCTCGCGGTCAACCGCCAGACCTTCGAGACGATGATCCTGACCAATGGCAAGTTCGCGCTCAAGATCATAAAGGTGCTCGCGGACCGCATACGCAGATCGAACGACCAGGTGTCCGACCTGATAGAGACCATGCCCCGCGAACGCATCGCCCGCGGGATGACCGACTTCGCCACGCACTTCGGCGAACGGATACACGACGGGGCGATAAAGGTGAACGTCGCCGCGATGACCGTATGGGTCAACGGCCATATCGGGGTTCCGCCCGACGAGATAGAGGCGGCGATGTTCCGCTTCATCAAGAACGAGATGATCTCGTGGGCGCCGACCAGCGCGGTCACCCATGAGAACATAGTCCTGCCCGAGAACTTCATCAAGGAGAACGACCGCCGTTCCCAAGGCTAGTTTTCACCCGCCTCGTATGTACGATATACTTTTTTCGATATGGCATACAAAGATCTTCAGGACTTCATGGCAACGCTCGAGGCAAGGGGCGAACTCAAGAGAATCGCCGTCGAGGTCGATCCCGAACTCGAGATAAGCGAGATAGCCGAACGCGTGATGCGCTCCCCCGGCGGAGGCCCGGCGCGGCTGTTCGAGAAGGTCAAGGGCTCCGACTACCCGCTACTTATAAACGCGATGGGCAGCGAATCCAGGATGGCGCTCGCCTTAGGCGCCGCGAGCCTCGACGCGAAGGCGGCAGAGATCGAGGGACTCATCGCCTGGGCGTGGAAGCAACTAAGGGACTTCAACGTGTTCACCGCGGTACCCGAGGCCTTGCCCAAGTTGCCGGTAGCGCTCAGCCTCTTCCCCAGGCGCGTTTCCCGTCCGAAATGCCAGGAAATCAAAGACGACGAGGCCGGTTTCGGGAGCCTGCCCGTGCTCAAGTGCTGGCCGCAGGACGGGGGAAGGTTCCTTACGCTGCCCCTGGTATGCACGCGCGATCCGGAGACGGGAGTCCAGAACCTCGGCATGTACCGCATGCAGGTCTACGACGACAGGACCGCCGGCATGCACTGGCACCTCCACAAGGACGGCGCCCACTTCTTCCAGAAATACAAGGAACGCGGGGAACGGATGCCGGTCGCGGTCGCGCTCGGCTGCGACCCCGCGGCCACC
>CAZKJA010000442.1:0-2971 GCA_964552925.1 uncultured Treponemataceae bacterium | reverse complement strand
GTCGAGGATCGCGAGGTCGGGATCGGCCTCCCGGAACGCGTTCCACGCGTCCTCTCCGTTGGCGTAAACGGACACCGCGTGTCCCTCCCGTTCCAGGGCGAGGCGTATAGTCTCGCGGATGTTCTTCTCGTCATCGACAACGGCTATCCGGTTCACGGTACATAAGGATACCACGGCGCGCTAGCGTCGAACATACCCGAGCGATTCACCCCGCTTCCTGTGGCCGATATGCCCGGATGTTGCCACAATCCGGCCACGACTCCGCCATCATCGGGAGCCACACTCATGGTCATCGCGTGAAAGACAAGGAGTGGAAGCATGGGTATAGCGGGCAAAATTTCAAGGAGCATGGGTTTCAAGGCAATACTCATAGGCGTACTGATAATGGTAATGCTCGTACCGGCGGCGCTCGTCAGGCAGGTGGTACGGGAGCGCTCGCTCAGGGCCGACGAGGTCGAATGGGAGATACTGCAGTCGTGGGGCGGCGAGCTGCAGTTCGCCGGCCCCGTGCTCCGGATACCGTGCAGCCGCCTCGAGGAAGAGCGGCTCAAGGACGAGAAAGGGCGTGAGACCAAGGAATATTCCCAGATACCGTTCGATCTGTGGGTAAGCCCCGCCATGCTGGAATTGCGGTTAGGAATGGAAACCATGCGCAAGAGCAGGGGCATATTCTCGGTGCCGGTGTTCTCCGGGACGCTCGAAATGTCAGGCGCCTTCGAGCTAACCGAGGCGCTCGCGGGCCTGTCGCAAAACGAGACGGCCAGACCGGGCGACGCGGAGTTGATCCTGTCGATCGCCAACCAGAAGGGGCTGTGCGGCATTGAGCAGGCCAGTTGGGGAGGCTCGCCCCTTGATTTCAAGCCCGGCGACTCGGGGCTTGAGCTTCTCCGCGGCGGCATACATGCCCCCGCTGCCGTCGTGGTCGGCGCGCGGAAGCCTTTCGAGCTGAGCGTGTCGGTACAAGGCGGCAAGCGGATCAGGATGCTGCCGCTGGGCGAGTCCACGCGCGTGACGATGACGGCGGACTGGCCGGCGCCATCGTACCAAGGCGAGCACCTGCCAGGCGCCCAAAGCCTCGACGGGAACGGCTTCGAGGCCGCCTGGGACATCAGCTACCTGAGCAGGGGCATACCGCTGTCCTGGAAAGGCTCGAAAGCCGTCAACGACGAGCTGGCGGAGGGCTTCTTCGGCGTCGATTTCTTCGAAGTTCTCGAACCTTACACCCTCAACGACCGTGCCACGAAGTACGCGATCCTGTTCATCGTCGTGCCGTTCCTGGCTCTGTTCATGCTGGAACTGTTCGCCCGCAAGTTGTTGCACCCCATCCAGTACCTGCTCGCGGGCATAGCGAACATGGTATTCTATCTGCTCCTCTTATCGCTGTCCGAGCACATCCCCTTCGGCGCTGCGTACCTGGCATCCGCGGCGGCCGTGAGCCTGATGGTCTTCCTGTATTCCCGGTCGATCTTCAAGGACGTGAAGAAGGCCTGGTATATGGGTCTTGTAATGGGAAGCTCGTACCTGTACCTGTTCATAACGTTGCAGTCGGAGGACTGGGCCCTCTTGATAGGCGCGTTTGGAGCCTTCGCCGTGACAGGACTCGTGATGTTCGTCACCAGGAACGTGGACTGGTACGGCCGAGACCGTCTCCACGCTCCGGCAACCGTCGATATGAACGACGACGGGTCGAGGTCGTCGTTGTGAGGGGCACATTCTTCATTTATACTCCCAGCCATGGCACCACTCCGGACGCGCAAGCTGAAAGACATCCTCGGCAACATCACCGAGACCTCGATACGGTTCTACGGTTCGCTGTTCCTCGTGTTCCTCCTCTTGCTGTTCGTCCTGACGAACCTCGCGTCCAACCACCGGGAGACCTTGGTGGAGATGCGCAAGGCCGAGATACGGAGGATCGTCGATATCAGCATCAGGACGATCCAGCCGATCCTCGAGCAGCACGGGGCGGGAGCGATAAGCCGGGACGCGGCGATCTCGAGGATCAGAGCGATAGTCGGCCGGATGACGTACAAGAGCGAGACGATGGACAATTACCTGTTCATGAGCGCGTACGACGGCACAATGCTCGTGCAGCCCCTCCAGCCGGAGCTCCAGGATACGTACCAGTGGGACGCAAAGGACGCGCACGGCAACTACTACATCAGGGATCTCGTCGAGGCGGCCCGGAGCCCGCGCGCCGAGGGCTTCGTCTCGTACTACTATCCACCGCCCGGTTCCAAAGCCCCGGGCCACAAGCTTTCCTACGTGCGGGGACTCCAGGGCATCCAGTGCTACATCGGCACGGGCATGTTTTTCGACGATATAGAGACGCTCAACCGGAAGTACCTCTTCGCGCCGCTATTGTCCGTGGCCATCGCCTTCATCATGATATCGCTATTGTTCCTGGTCATCCTCAGGCCGCTCGCGCGATGCATCCAGGTACTGGTCAAGGCATTCCACGAGATAAGCGTTGATCCCTCGATACGCCACCCCATCCCCTCGGCGCAATTCACTGCGGGCTCGGACGGTCACGTGATCCTGTGCGGATTCTCGAGGATGCTCGACACGCTCGCAGGGCACCAGGAGCAGTTGATCCAGTCGGAGAAACTGTCGACGATAGGGATACTCGTAGCGGGCGTCGCCCACGAGATAAACAATCCCAACCAGTTCATCATGTCCAACTCGGGGCTTATACGGAGCGCCTGGGAAGAAGCCCGCCCGATACTCAGGGAGTACGTGGCGGAGAACGGAGACTTCTCGATCCTCGGAAAGCGCTACACCGAGATAGAAGACGTGATCCCCGGCTATTTCAAGGGCATTGAGGAAGGCTCGCGGCGCATCAACGCCATAGTCACCGACCTCAAAAGCTACGCGCGCGAGGAATCCAGGGGGGAAGCCTTTGCCAAGGTCGCGCTCAACGCGATCGTCGATTCGGCGACAATGCTATGCGGCAGTCTCATAGGGGATACCACTG
>CAZKJA010000441.1:0-2983 GCA_964552925.1 uncultured Treponemataceae bacterium | reverse complement strand
CCTTGCGTTACCGGAGAATCGCCGGGCTTACCACCAGCCGAAGGCGGTCCCGCACCTGGTCATGTACCACACGGTGACGATGGCGACTAGTACCGCGTATACGAAATACCAGAGCGACAGCGCCTCACCGTCGCGATGCGACAGGGCACCGTTGAACAACGACCCGCCGAGGCTGACGAGGAAGCCTATCAGGGCGAGGACACCGTAGAAGGTATTGGGCTGGGAGAGGGCGTCCAACGAGAAGACGAAGGCGAATACAAAAATAAAAATGAATAACAAGAAATTGATAAGGCCATTCTTCGTTTCCATTGCTAGCGCTCCTTTTCCGTATCGGGAGATTTCAGTCTGTAGTATACTCTTCGGTATGGCGGTTGTCCATCTTGATCCGCATTCATTCCCGATCAGCCCGCAAAGGAGGCAGACATGAAAAAGGTATGCGTCATCCTGGCCGATGGTTTCGAGGAGGTCGAGGCGATTACGCCAGTCGACTACCTGCGCAGGGCCGGCATCGAGGTCGTCGTCGCGGGACTCGGCGGGAGGGAGATCGTCGGCGGGCACGGCATGGAGTTCACCGCCGACGCGGCGCTCGACGATATCGACAACGAGGATTTCGACTGCGTCGTTGTCCCCGGCGGCGGCGGCGGATCGAAAGCCATAGCGGCGGACCAGACCGCGGTCAAGTTGATCCAGCGCCAAGCCGGCAAAGGCCGTCTGGTGGCGGCCATCTGCGCCGCGCCGGCCTTGGTACTCGGACAAGCGTGCGGCATACTCGACGGCAGGCGCTTCACCTGCTACCCGGACATGGAGAAGCACGTGAAGGGCGGCCGTTTCGAGCCATCGCGGGTCGTCGACGACGGCAACATAATCACTGCCCGCGCGGCCGGTTGCGCCGGCGAGTTCGCCATCGCCATCATCCGCGCGCTGGCCGGCGGCACGAAGGCCGACGAGGTCGCGGCCTCCGTGCTGTTACACTAACCCGGGCCAAGCGACGGGATCAGTCCCCGGCCGACGCAGCTGGCTTGGCCTGGGGCCGCCTGGACATCGAGCCGCGCCGGGCGACGGTAGCGGCGAACAGCAGGCCGGCGGCCATACCGAGGAGGCCGAGCAAGGCCCGCACGCCCTCGCCGCGTCCGGGGAACAGGGCTCCCGCGCCCATGTACCCGAGGACGAACAAGCCCAGCGGCACGGCCAATAGCCAGAACGCCCCGGAAATCCTGACCGAATCAGAAATCTCGATATCGACGATATCGCCGGCGCTGATGGCGACTCCCGGTACGGCTTCGGCTTGTAACTCGTGGCCGACCATACCACAACCATCCTTGGAATTGCACGACTGGCAACCTTCGTTCAGCGATATGCGGACAGTCACGGACCGTCCTTCAACCTTGGTCGCTATTCCTCGCTCCTTCATGAAATTCCTCCTCGCAGGGTATGCGTATGGCGTCTATCGAGAGGGCCCGGCCATCCGGTTCCAACTCGATGACGCATCCTTGCAACTCCGGTTCCTCGACGGCGTCCTTTGCCCATACGGGCACGCCGCTCAGGTATTCCCCGATCCTCATCTGCGCGTCCATGCCGCCGACCGACATAAGGCTGCCCGTGCGTCCGGCGTCCGTTATCGACGCGGTTCCGGCGGCCGATACCGAGGCGTCGGCGGTCAAGGCGCGGCCGTACGATCCTATGACCGCGCTCACGCGGCCGTCGGCGTGGCGGGCCATCGCGCGTTTCTCCGCGGTTGTGGCGGCCCGGAAGTCGACGAGCACCGCCGCCGAGCCTTCCTTGAGCGTGGGCAGGGCCATGTCCAGGACCTGGAAGGGATTGTCTAGATGGATTCGCGTGAAACCGGCCTGCCCGAGCAACTGGGCGACGACAACCGGCCCTTTCGGCGTCGTATAGGTCCGGTATCCCCTGCCTGGCACGCCCGCGGGATAGTTGAGCGGCCTGAGCATCCACGGGCTCTTCGGAAACGCCTCTACTATGTCTTTTTTGTAGAAGGCGGCCTCACCGGTCGTGATCACGTCGACGCCGAGCTTGCGCAGGTACACCGAATGCGCCTTGCCTATGCCGGATCCGCCCGTGACGCTGTTGGCGCAGGCGACAACCAGGTCGATTTCCAGTTCCCGCCGTATGCCGGGGAGCAGTTTCTTCACCGAGAATATCCCGGCTCTCCCTACTATCTCGCCTATATAGAGAATTCTTATGCCCACGGATATAAAGTACAGGAAACGGGGGGGAGCTTCAAGCCGAAACGGGTTCCGAGGACGGATCACTGCCGCTCGTAGGTCTCGACCTTCTCTTCGACGTATTCGATGACGACGCCCGCGGTGCGGAACATCTGCTCGCTCTCCGCGCCTGAGTGGTACTTGCGCTCGCATATCACCCGAACCACGCCGCAGTTGATTATCATCATCGCGCAGGCGCGGCAGGGCGTCATCTTGCAGTACAGGGTCGATCCTTCGATGGCTATGCCGCGGCGCGCGGCCTGGCAGATGGCGTTCTGCTCCGCGTGCACGCTGCGGACGCAGTGCATCGACTCGGAACCGTCCTCGTGTACCGTTTTCCTGAGTTGGTGCCCCGCCTCGTCGCAATGGGGCAAGCCGGCGGGAGCGCCGACGTAACCGGTCGCGAGTATCTGGTTGTTCCTGGCGATGACGCAACCCGATCGGCCCCTGTCGCAGGTGGCACGCTTGCCGATCGCCCTGCACACTTCCATGAAGTATTCGTCCCAGCTCGGGCGTTCGTACGCAGTCTCCGCCATTTATAGCCTCCGCGCGCTAGTATACGGCCGATGAACCTTACTTGTCCTCGGGCTCGCCGGGTTCCTCATCGAGGATGGTCCAACGGCCGTCCTTCTGCGCGAACCTCGAGGCAAGGGCCTCGATATGCCGGCCATCCTCGCCCGACAGGCGCAGCCGACCGGCCGGGACGTTCACCTCGACCACCCTGAATACGGTGCCGTCGTACGGAATCCTGGCGCCTTCGT
>CAZKJA010000440.1:0-2991 GCA_964552925.1 uncultured Treponemataceae bacterium | reverse complement strand
GACCCCGCCGCCGCGAGCCGCTACACCGAGGCCAAGCTGTCCAAGATCGGCGACGAGCTCCTGTCCGACCTGGCCAAAGAAACCGTCGACTTCGTCCCGAACTACGACGAGAGCCTCCGCGAGCCGTCGGTCCTGCCTGCCGCCGTTCCTAACCTGCTCGTCAACGGCAGCTCCGGAATAGCCGTAGGCATGGCGACAAACATGCCGCCGCACAACCTGAGGGAGATCGCTGCCGCGATAGCCGCATATATCGACGACAGCGATATCACGATAGACGGGCTCATGGCCCATGTCGCAGGGCCGGATTTCCCCACCGGCGGCATCATCTTCGGCAAACGCGGCATACGCGAGGCTTACGTCACCGGACGCGGCAAGCTCACCGTCCGCGGCAAGTTCATGATCGAGACGCTCAAGGGCGGCAAGGAACAGATCGTCTTCACCGAGATACCCTACGTCGTCAACAAGGCGACGCTCGTCGCCAAGATCGCCGAACTTATACGCGACAAGGTCGTCGAGGGCGTCTCCGACGTAAGGGACGAGTCCGACCGCGAAGGCATGCGCGTCGTCATGGAGCTGAAGCGGGGCGCAGTCGCCAAGCTTATCCTCAACAGGCTGTTCGCGCACACCCAGCTGCAGACGACCTTCGGCGTCATCAACCTGGCGCTCGTCGGAGGCCAGCCGAAGACGCTGTCGCTCAAGGACCTGATCAAGTGCTTCGTCGACCACCGGGTCGACGTGATAACGAGGCGTACCAGGTACGAGCTCCGCAAGGCCGAGGAACGCGCCCACATACTCGAAGGCCTCGTCATCGCGATAGAGAACATTGACGAGGTCGTCAGGATCATCAAGGCCTCGCGCAACGTCGACGCGGCCAAGCTGGCCCTCATGGAGCGCTTCTCGCTGACGGAAATCCAGACGCAAGCCATAGTCGACATGCGCCTGGGACGCCTGACCAGCCTCGAAATCGAGAAATTGCAGGCCGAACTCGCAGAGATCCGCACAAAGATAGCGTACTACAAGGACTTGTTGGCGCACCCGGAGAAGATCCTGGGCGTAATCAAGGACGAGACGAAGGTGATCGCCGACAAGTTCGGCGACGAACGCCGTACCGAGATAGTGTACGACGAGGTCGAGGCGATCAACATCGAGGACCTGATCACCAAGGAAGAGATGGTCATCCTCTTCTCCAACAAGGGCTTCGTGAAGCGGGTCCCCGTCAGCGCGTACCGGAGCCAGGGCCGGGGCGGCAAAGGCTCGAACTCAGCGTCGCTCCTCGAGGACGACTTCATCGAGCAGATATTCGTCGCCAACACGCACGACTACCTTATGTACATCTCGAGCGCCGGGAAGGCGTACTGGCAGAAGGTCCACGAGATCCCCGAGGCCTCCCGCGGCGCGCGCGGGGCGCACCTGAAGAGCCTCCTCGCTATCGGCGCGAACGAGGACATCACCACAGTGATCGACCTCAAGGGCTTCACCGACGACACCTTCCTGTTCTTCGGCACGCTCCGCGGCGTGGTCAAGAAGGTGGCTACGAGCCAATTCGTACACGCGAAGACGCGCGGCATAATCGCGATACACCTCGACGATGGCGACCGCCTCGTATCCGCGTGCAGGACGCACGGCAAGAACGAGGTCGTGCTTATCACCCGCCAAGGACAGGCGCTCCGCATCGCCGAGACCGACGTGCGGGTGATGGGCCGCGGCAGCAGGGGCGTCTGCGGCATAAAGCTGGCCGACTCCGACGAACTCAATGCAATGCTCCGCGTGAATCCCGGCGAGCAGATGCTGCTTATAAGCGAGTCCGGCTACGGCAAGCGCATCGATTATGACAACTTCAACCCGCACGGCCGCGCGACCCGGGGGCAGAGGATCTACGAGCCCGACGACAAGTCCGGCGAGATCGTCTGCGCCATCACCGTCCGTGAGCGGGATGATGTAGTCGTCATGACGAGCCTCGGGAAGACGCTGAAGACGAAGGCCGCCGACGTCCGTCTCTGCGGCAAGACCGCGCGCGGCGTCCACATCGTCAACATAGACAGCCCGGATTTTGTCGTAGGGATGGACAGGATCATCAACGAGGACGAGGAAATCAACGCTGTCAAAGCTGAAGATGAAGGCTCCGGAACGGTTTCCTCGGACATTTTACCGGAAGTTGCCCCGATCGACCCGGATTCCGAACCTGACGACAGCGTTGAAGCCGGGGAAACCGACGATGGCACCATTGATGACGGTGCGCTCGATGAAAACGAAGGCGGACCCGTGGAGAATTAACGCCGATCGTTTGGTCCCAGACACCGAACAGCTTATAGTGAGCCGCGCCGCCGGGATACTTCTGGCAGCGCGGCTTTTTCAATACAGGTTTTGTTTCACGTGAAACAATTGATTCTATGGGCTCAGGCACCCGACCGATGTTTCACGTGAAACATTTCCCCGCAACGCCTTGTACGTCATCTCATCGAGTCCGCGGGGCTTGGTCTCGAGCCAGGAAATGAATAGCGGGATAATATCGGGGAATTGCCTCCCTGAAGGTTTTGCCGATGCAAAAAGCGCTTCTACGGCTTCCATGGAGCATGATATCCGCCGGGGTCGGCCCTCGGTATAGTCGATCCAGCGGAAGCCGCTAAGGTGGGTGATCGTATGGTCATGATAGCCAGAAGCGCCCTCGAGGATGTCTATCTCGATGCGGGACGATTCCTCGATAATGCGTTCCGCCTCCCCCTGTACGACTATAGTCGGCTCATGGTGTACGCACGCCGTGGATCCCATCGACACGGCGTGCGCGGTACCGAGCGCCTCGTGCTGCGCGACGTAGCGAATCTCGGTATCCTGCCAAACGGAACCGAAGTACGCCTCTAACTGGTGCCACAGATGTCCGACCACCAGGATGATCCGATCCAGGCCAGGGTCGAAGCGTGGGTTCTTTATAATGCTTGATTAGTTCATCGAAGCTTGCATCCACCCCGAGCTGGCATAGGCCGGGAGGCGGTC
>CAZKJA010000439.1:0-2998 GCA_964552925.1 uncultured Treponemataceae bacterium | reverse complement strand
GCCCGATTACGCGGGCCTTGCCGCTTTTATTTGAACACCAATGAGTTACTCTAAACTATTGGCAAGGTGTGAGATATTCGGGCTAGTCGCTCGATTGCTTTTTCACCCATTCCCGAATCCTGGTTTCCAGCGCCGCGCTCGGATCGGGCGGCGGTTTCGATCCGGTGGCTTCCAGCAGGAAAGGAATCACTATCGATTGCTTGATCTCAGTCCAGCCGGAGGGCAGGACTCCCGGCGCCTTGAGGTTGTCGGCCTGGGGCATCTTTCCCAACAGGGAAGGGTAGTACAATGGGTAGAGTTTCTCATTGACGGCCCTGATAGCCGAAAAACCGCCGGCTATGCCGAACGACGATTCCATGGACCGATAGTGCCTGGCTTCGTCCAGAAACGAGCGCTGGGTCTCCTCCGAGTAGAACCACTTCAGGAAGGCTTCCGCCGCCTGCTTGCCGGCGCCTTCACGGCAGATACCCGCGTATACGATATCGTCGTCGACCGGTACCTTGTTGTCCCTGGCCAGCCACCGGAAAGAAAGGGCCGAACGGCGTTCTTCCGCGATTATGAAAAAATCATGCGAGCGCATCGCCGCATACCCGATCCGGCCTTCCTCCACCGAGCGGTACCTGGGCAGGTACAAGTACTTGAACTGGAACTCATCCTCCTTGGCCGCCGAGCCGTTCACCCGTTCTGACCAAGCGCGAAGGTAGGTTATCCCTGCTTCGAGGTTCGTGCGATTCCACTTCAGCGGCGAGCCTTCCCTGAACTCCGCTCCGGCGAGCAACACCGCGGCGTACATGAAGTCAGGGAACCAACGCGGGCCGAACCCCATGTTAGTGAACGAGGATTTGACCGACTTGTTGATCTCGACGGATTTTTTTTCCAGCTCCTCGAGGTTGATGACGAAGCCGTCGCTCATCGATTGGTCCAGGTCCTTCTTGAAGACGATAAGCGGGAGGTTGAACGAAACCGGCAGCAATAGTTGCCGACCATCGACGTTGCCCAGTTCCAGCAATCCTGAGTAGAAAGCGTTCTGGTGAATCACGAGCTCCGAGAACAGGTGGTCCAACGCAAGGAAGTTCGACCGCGACAGGCTGTTTTTAAGGTACCTGCCGATGGCGAGCACCGGTTTTTTTCTTGTCCCGGCCAGACTCTCCGCAAGTTCCGTCTCGTAATCGACGTGTATCCGGTACCTATCCTGCGAATTGTTGAACGCTGCCGCGTACATTGCCATCTGTGGAACGTCGGTTCTCAATTCGGCCACGGATGATTCGAACAATCCGCACGAAGCGATAGACGCAACGAGCATGGCCGCCAGAATCTTGATGATATCGACGCTGCGTTTCCACCCATTTCCCATGGACGGAGCCTAGCCCAAAGTGCATACTTTCGCAAGCTTTGGAGGATTGAGATGGAACGACCCGTAATAGCGCTGCCCCTCGGCGACCCCGCCGGCATCGGCCCCGAGATAGTGGTGAAAGCCTTGTCCGAGAGGGCTTGCTTCGAGGTATCGAAACCCTTGGTCTACGGCGACGCCTCGATCATCGCGAAAGCCGTGGCCAAATTCACGCCCTACGCGGTCATGCGTGTTGTAAACGGACCGGCCGAGGTTGAGGGGCGCCAGGGCATAGTCGAGGTTGTGGACGTGAACGCTTTGGGATCGTTTGTGGTGGTTCCGGGAGCCATATCGGCCCATTGCGGCAAAGCGGCTTTCGCCTATATCGGGGCTGCCGTCAAGGATGCGCTCGGCGGAGCCGTCGGCGGCATCGCGACAGCTCCTATAAACAAGGAAGCCATCCAGGCGGCGAGGGTGCCGTTCATCGGCCACACGGAGATGCTCGCCGGCTTGTGCGGCGTCGATGATCCGCTCACAATGTTCGAAACACTCGGCCTCAGGGTATTCTTCCTGAGCAGGCACGTGTCGCTCCGGAAGGCTTGCGATATGGTGACCAAGGAGCGATTGCTCGATTATCTGGAACGATGCCACGCGGCGCTCGAAAGGCTGGGACTCGGCGGCGGGACGATAGCGGTGGCCGGCCTCAATCCCCATTGCGGCGAGCACGGCCTGTTCGGCGACGAGGAAGGCCGTGAAGTCGAGCCCGCGATCGCCGAGGCCAAAGCCAGGGGGCTCGCGGTTGCCGGACCGATCGGAGCCGATTCGGTGTTCCATCAGGCCAAGATCGGTCGCTATGCGGCGGTTTTGTCTTTGTACCATGATCAAGGGCACGTCGCGACCAAGACGCTCGACTTCGACCGTACAATCTCCTTGACTATAGGTCTGCCCTTCTTGCGGACGAGCGTAGACCATGGTACGGCCTTCGACATCGCGTGGACTGGCAAGGCCAGCCATGTCAGCATGGCGGAATCCGTACTCGTGGCGGCCAAGTACGCACCCTTGTATCGCCGGCTTTGACGCATTTCATATAGCGTCAATAGCCATCCACCAGTATACTATGAGTATGCAGATCAAGAATCCCGAGGTCTATTCGCTCATAGAGGCGATCGGGCAACACTTCAAGACCAATATCTCGAACAGGTTCACACGCGGCGCCCTGTCAATGCTTGCGATCGACAATGCCACCTGGAACCAGATCGAAGAGCTGACGGAGAAATCTGACAACTACCGCTACCAGGGATATCATCTGGACGAGTTGTACGGCCTCATACTCGCGATGGCGAAGTTCGTCTCGGCGGCGCGGAAGCAGGCCGCGCAGAGCCTCCGGTATGGTGGTAGCGTCGACAAGCTGTCAGGGCAGGATCGGGTACTTCGTGACATGGTAGTCAACAACTTCTCGTCGAATCTCAATATACTCTCGGACTCGGTCAACAAGCTGTACATGAAGGTGGTTGAGATCGACAAGGACGCTTCCGTCGGCCGCCAAACCGTATTCAGCAGGTTCCCTGAATTGGGAGAATTGGGCCGATATCTAGTGGGATGACCGGGACAGGCTCGTATCTTGACACGGAAGCCCTACTTATTTAGTATTCGGTGCCACGTATTGGA
>CAZKJA010000438.1:0-3003 GCA_964552925.1 uncultured Treponemataceae bacterium | reverse complement strand
CGCCGGTGTCGGGAGCGATCGCCGCCGGTTTCGGCGCGCTGGCCGCGACCGCGCCGCTGTCGGTGCTCGTGTTCGGCGCGCTCAACCCGATCTCGCCCGTGGCGAGCGCGCTGGCCGGACCGCTCGTCGCGGCGCTTATGTACACGGGGATAGGCGGCGCCGCGCTCACAAGCATCGTACCCGCCCTCGCTCCCGTCGCGGCGGCAGCCTGCGGAATCCCGCATTTCCTTCTCGGCGCGTTGATGGGTACGTTCGCGGACTTGCCGTCGATAATTGTCGCGGAGCCCGGCGGAAGGATCCTTGCCGCCGCGCTCGTTGCCCTCATCGCCTGCATCGTGTATGCTTGGCCGTATGCTTCCTGTCTCGCCGAATACCGGCGCCGTCCCTCATCCGGTAAACTACGACTCACCATCCGAGCTTTCCGCGCTCCTCGAGCGGCTCGGCCTCGGCATGCGGAAAAAATACGGCCAGAACTTCCTCGTCAACGGCAACACCCGCAGGCGCGTCGCCGCCCTCTTCGAGACGGAAAGCGGATCGCGGGCCTGGGAGATTGGCCCGGGGACGGGCTCGATGACGTACGAGGCGCTGCTGGCGGGCCTGTCGGTGTCGGCCTTCGAGATCGACAAGGGCTTCGCTGAGTTCATACGCAGCTCCTATGGCGCTGTCCCGGACTTCGAATTGTACGAGGGAGACTTCATGAAGACCTGGAAGACCGCGATCGCGGCTTCCGGCGCTCCTTCGCTCGCATTCGGCAACCTTCCGTACAACGCGGCCGGCGCGATAGTCGCCACGCTGATCGAGGGAGGCGCCCGCCCGCCCCGCATGGTCTTCACCGTCCAGAAGGAAGCCGCGCTGCGGATGACGGCGACGCCGGGCACCAAGAACTACGCCTCGTTCACCGTCCTGTGCCAGTCCGCTTACACGGTCAAGTCGGCGTTCGACCTTTCGCCCGGCGTGTTCTGGCCGCAGCCCCGCGTCATATCGTCAGTAATCGTGATGACCGCCAGGGCGGACGCCGTGCCCCTCGCCGGCGTCAAGGCCTTCACCGACTTTACCCGCGCCTGTTTCTCCTCCCGGCGCAAGACGTTGCGCAACAACCTCAAGGCTGCCGGTTATTCCGAGGCCGTCCTCGCCGACGCGTGCGCCTCGGTCGGCGTGTCGCCGGACGCCCGGGGCGAGACACTTTCGCCTGAATTGTTCTCGTCCCTTTACCGCTCCATCGAAGCCGTCCGCGCCGACGCCTGACCGCACCTTGCCAGGCGCGGCGCTTTGCCGTATCATCGTCCCAATATGACCGATGTACAACTCAATGTCGTAGACGAGGATACCGTCGATACAATCCTTGCCCCGGATGTCCAATTCTCCGGCACCATGCGGCTCAAGGAAACCCTGATGATCAAGGGCCGCGTAAGCGGCATAATAAATTCCGAGAGCGACTTGCATATCGATGACAACGCCGTCGTCGAAGCCGATATCACCGCCAGGAACGTCACCATCCGGGGATCCCTCAAAGGCAATATCGCTGCGTCTGGCAGGGTCGAACTCTTCGCTTCGTGCCGCGTGGACGGCGACATCCGCGCGGCCGAGGTGACTATGGAGCCCGGCTGCCGCTTCAACGGCATATGCTCTATGAACACCCCCAGCGATGCCCAGCGCGCGTGAAGCCCGCCGTCCAGCCATGTTTTCCGCTACGGCCATCCTCCTCCTGGCCGCGCTATGCGCCTCCCCGGTTACGGCCCAGGAGAAACCCGACGCGCTCAAGCTGTACAGGGAGGGCAAGTACGACGAGGCCCGGGCCGTCTGCATCGCCGAAATGTCGGGCAACCCCAACAACCTGGAGTCATACGTGGTACTCGTCTGGAGCCTCCTGTCGCTCGAGCGCTGGGCCGATGCCGAGCTGTACGCGTCCAGGGCGTACACAACGATACGCAAGGATCCCAGGATAGTCGAAGCCCTCGGCGAAGCCGCGTTCTACCAAGGCAAGAACAGCGAGGCGATCGCGCACTTCAGGGACTACGTCAACCTGCTGCCCGACGGTTCGCGCATCGGCACAGTCTATTACCTGATGGGCGAAACCTACCTGCGCCTCGTCCGTCCAGGCCATGCGGACATCGCCATACGCACCGCGCTGCAGTTCGAACCAAGGAACGCGCGGTGGTGGACCAGACTGGGTTATGTCCGGGAGACCGCCTCCGACTGGGCTTATTCCCTCGAAGCCTACGACACGGCACTCGGTATCGATCCGGGACTCGTCGACGCCCTCCGTGGCAAGGACCGCGTCCTGAGCCGCGTCAGGCGGTAAGCGCCGCAATGAGCCTCCGCGTTTCGTTCCGCACCTTCGGCTGCAAGCTCAACCAGGCCGAGACCGAGTCGATAGCCGACAGCTTCTCCCAGGCCGGCGCGGCGATAGTCGCGCCTGAAGACGGAGCGGACCTCGTCGTGTTCAACACCTGCACAGTGACGAGCAAGGCCGAGCAGAAAGCCCGCCGCGAGATGCGCCTTGCGCTCCGCCGCAACCCGGATACGGTCGCCATAGTCACCGGCTGCTACGCCGAGCTCGACCCGGCAGCCGTCTCCGCCATCGGCCCGCGCACCGTCGTCGTCCCCGGCTCACGCAAAGACGCCGTGCGCGGGATCGCGGCGGGCCTCGCCTCCGCCGCGCTCGAGGGCCTCGACCTCCTCTCCGAAGCCCGCCGCCTCGCCGAACTCGCATCCGGCCGACTACCCGACCCCTTCGCCTTCGTGCCCGGCGAGGCACGCTTCCACGCGCGCATCCAACTCAAGGTGCAGGACGGCTGCGACAACCGTTGCACATACTGCCGCGTATGCCTCGCGAGGGGCCGTTCCAGGAGCCTGGAGCCGGAAACCGTACAGGCGCGGGCGGCCGCCCTCGAAGCTTCCGGCGTCGTTGAGACCGTGCTGACGGGCGTCAACTTGTCCCAATACCGCTCGGGCGGCCTCGGCTTCCCCGGCCTCCTCGAACGCCTGGCCGGCGGCGATGGG
>CAZKJA010000437.1:0-3007 GCA_964552925.1 uncultured Treponemataceae bacterium | reverse complement strand
TTCTACGCCTTGGGAGCCGACGGCACGCTCATCGCCGTCGATGTGCACGGCACCGAACGTTGGAGGCTCAAGCCCGGGCTCGACAGCAGGCGAAGCAGCCTGGCGGCTTTCAGCGGCCGCGTCGTCGTGCTTTCCGAGGCTTCCGCGCGCAGTTACGGCGCCGACGGCTCCCCCTACCGGACCCTGCGACTGGAAAACTCCGCCAGCCAGAGCACGATGTCGCCCGATGGATCGGTGTTCGTAGGGGGGCAGGACTGGATCTTGTATTCGTACCGTTTCGAACGGGCGCTGGAGGCACCGGCTTCGCCATCACTCGGAAGCCTCGATTTCGAGGAAGTGGACGAGGCCTCGGCCCGATGGACGCTGTATACACCATCGTCCCACGACGAGGGCGTCGTGATGCAAAGCCTCTTCGATATTGAAAAATCCCTGAAATCCGCTACTATTCGAGGTGGGGAACGCTGGACTATCGCGTACCTGTCTTCAGTAGCGCTCGGGCGGACCGAGGCGCCGTTCGGCTCGGGAGCCGTCGCGGTCTCCCCATCGCCGCGCGGGGCCGTTCCCAGGGCGTACGCGTGCGGGCTTCTGGGGGCGATGGGGCTTGCCCAGGCGGTACCCGTCCTTGTAGCGGTATTCAAGGGCGACGCCGATCCCGTTGTGCGTTCGGCCGCGGCTTCGGCGGTGGCGGAAATCGGCCTTGACCCCGAGGGGAGGGCCCTCGAGGCTTTCGCCAACGCGGTCGACGCTTCCACCGATGCGCGGACGGCATCGGCGATCGTGGACGCGGTCGAGGAATTGTACAGGGCCAGCGGGGCCCTTGACGACAGGGCGGGAATCCTCGCCTTGGTGCGGATAGCCGGGGGTAATTATCCCAGGGATCTGCGTTCGAAGGCGGAGAAGGCGCTCCGGCGCGTCTCCGCCATGCGATGAGCGCACAAATCGGATTGGCCGGCGATGGTGCCGGGAGGAGAAAAACGTGATGACTAAACGGATCGCGCTTGCGGCTGCCGCATCTTTTATCCTGTGCTTGGCCGCGCCGGCGCTCGACGTCGACGAGGCCGAGATTTCCAGCACCCGCGGCGCGGCGATAGAATTCATCAATTATGAAGGCCCCCACGCCGTCATCGAGACGGTCGCGGATATCCGCGGCATCGGGCAAACCCTCGGAGCCGCGCTCGCCGCCGGCGGCGGAAATCGGGCGGGGGAACTCGGCCGCTACTTCGTAATACACGCGGTCGATCCGGCGGTGAAGACGGGCCTTGACGCGGACATAATAGTGCTGGGGGAAGGCGCCCGGGTCGATCACGTGAGGAACCTGCGCAGGATTGTCGCCGGATATCTGGAGAGGGCTTACGGCTATTCCGCGAAGGATGCGGATACCTTGGCGGTCTTCATAACCATATACAACGCCGTCCACCGTGGAGACGTCGGCTATTTCGCGGGCAAATACAAGCCGGTAGTGACAAAGGAACTGAGCCCGGCCAACGCCGGACTGTCGGTCAGGTGGGACGAGTGGGCAGGTCGATCGCGCATAGTCATACCGTTGTCGTCCAAGGCGGGGACCGGCATACTCGGCTCGGTCGACACGACGCCGATAACCGACAAGCCGACGGTCGAAGGCCTCAAGGCCGAGTCGCCCGCCACCGCAGGCGTACCGGAGCGCATGGATGTTGTGGACCTCAAGGAACGGGGCCAGGTCGAGGAGAAAGCCGCGCTGGACGCCGAGCGCGAACGGATCGCGAAAGAGGAAGCGGCGATAGCCGCGGATAAAGCAAGGATCGAAGACGCGAAAGCCGCCGGGACAACCGGCGTAGCCGATTCCGGGACGAAGCCGGCCGGCGACGCGGCCGCGGGTACCGACCCTGGCACGGCAGCGGCCAAGGGAGCCGACCAGGAAGCTGGAATCGCAGTCTCCGACAAGGCCCGCGAGGAAGAAGCCGCTGCGACCCGTGTCGCGGCCGAGAAGGATGTCGCCGCCAGGGAAGCCAAGGTAGCGGAGGACAAGGCAGCTCTCGCCGCGCGCGAGGATGCCGCCGCCGCCAAGGATGCCGAGATCGCCGGCGACAGGGCCGCGATAGCCGAAGACCAGAAGGACGTCATAAAGGGCGAGGTCGCCGGCGCCGCGGCCAAGGAGGCCGGGGGCGTGACATTGTTCGAGCTCGTAGACCCCAACCTGCCGCTCTCGAGGATAACCCGTGTCGACCTGAAGACAGGTGAAACCATACGCCGAAGCTCCTTGAACACGATCAAGGCCGCCACGATAGTCGACGCGGGTGACGCGTATATCGCGATAGCGGGGCAGGTGACCGGATCGGGCGGCGCCGTCAGGCTGGTACGCATTTCCAAAGCCGACTTCGCGAGCGTCGCGCAGGGCAATGACGATGTGTTCGCCGACGGCATGCTCTGGAAAATCGGATCGTCGGTCTACACCGTCGTCAAGAAGGGCGAGTTTTGGGCGATAGGACGCTTCGACCCCGCGACCCTGGAACTCAAGGCGAGTTCCGCGCCGGTCAGCCGGTGGACCTTCCTGACCCCCGGCGACGGAAAGCTGGTGGCCCAGTCGCCATCGGGGGGCTTCCTTGTATTGGAAGCGGAGGCGTTGACCACCGCTTCGGAAATCAAACGCTGAGAAACGGCGGAAGGCAGCGATGCTTTCCGCCTTTTTTCGAATAGGGCGGGACGCAGAGGCATAAAGGAATAAAAGAGAGAAGAATATATACCACAGAGACACAGAGACACAGAGGAAGAGATGAGAGAGAGGGAGAATATGAAGAAATTGAGCGGGAGAGAAAAATTTTTGACCTGAAATTTTCTATTTCCCCAATTCTCCCTCTTCTCTGTGTCTCTGTGCCTCTGTGGTTCAAATTCCCTATCCTATCTTTTATTGTTTTTCTCTGTGCCTTACCCTGGGAATATATTGTTTAGGTTGAGTTGGTTATTCCAAGGAGTTTCCATGAAGAGGAACGGGCGGTTCAAGGGTAGGTCGATCGGGGTGGTCGGGGACTTG
>CAZKJA010000436.1:0-3013 GCA_964552925.1 uncultured Treponemataceae bacterium | reverse complement strand
TGACCGCCTCCCGGCCTATGCCAGCTCGGGGTGGATGCAAGCTTCGACGAACTAACAATTTCTTACGTACGTAGAAAAGTTTTGGACGTTGGGCTACCTTGGGCGCGTGGACGGCGTGCCACGGGAGGCTTAACCTGAACATGCTCTTCCTCGACCCGCGCGATATGGGCTCCCCGCTGCCCCGCTCCGATGCCCGCGTCAGGCACGTGCTCAAGGTCCTGAAAAAAGGAGTGGGCGACCTGCTCCTCGCAGGCACACCCGACGGAGTCATTGGTAGGGCCAGCATCGAATCCTGCGATGACTCGGGAATGCGCTTCTCGTTCATCCCTGAACACGAAGCCCCCGCGCTGCATCCTATAACCCTTCTCCTGGGATTTCCCCGTCCGATACAAGCCAGGCGCATCCTCAAGGATATCACGTCGCTCGGCGTCGGGCGGATAATCCTGACGGGTACCGAACTCGGCGAGAAATCGTACTTCCAGAGCGATTTCTTCAAGAACAAGGAATACATGGAGGCCTTGATCGAAGGCGCGCAACAAGCGGCGAATCCGCGGCTCCCCCGGGTTGAAACGGCGTGGAGCCTGGCGCGCGCGTTGGGTACCCTGGGAACGGATAGCGGGCGATGGGCCCTCGACCCGTACCGCGCGGGCTCGAACTTCGGCTCGGTTCCCTTGAACGCGGCGAGAGCGGAGGCCCCGCTTGTGCTGGCGATAGGCAGCGAGCGGGGATGGACGGAAACCGAGCTCGAGTTGCTCGCCGATCACGGATTCAGCTTCGCACGCCTGGGAGAGAGGGTCCTGAAGAGCGAAACCGCTTCGGTTTCGGCCGTCAGCATAGCCCTGGCTTCGCTTGGATACATGTAACAAAGGTTTTGACGTTTTTACCGCCTTATGGTATAGATTTCCTCCATGGTTAGTGACATGTGTAGCAATCCACCAAAGGAAGTCCATGGCGCCGACGACGCCGAGGAAGTACCGCGTAGTCGCGGCACAAACAACGGCGATACTTGCATAGGCGATCGATCGACAATGATTGAACGGTTTTCCGGGTGGAGGCTGCCGCATGGGATATGAAATCCTCGTCATCCTGGCGCTCATCCTTGTAAATGGATTCTTTTCCCTTTCCGAGATGTCAATAGTCTCGTCGCGCAAGGCGCGGCTCAGGCAAAGGATGGAGAAGGGAGACAAAGGCGCGAGGCTCGCGCTCGAAACGGCGCTGAAGCCCGGACGCTTCCTGTCAACAGTCCAGATAGTAATAACGCTCGTAGGCACGATAGCCGGTGCATTCGGCGGAGCTACCGTCGCGGAGCACCTCGGAGCGATATTCATGAAGGGCGGCCTCAGTGCCGAGTTCGCCGTCCCTCTGTCGTTCGGCCTTGTGGTCGCCGGTACGACCTTCCTGTCCGTGGTATTCGGCGAGCTTGTTCCCAAGAATATCGCCCTCTCGAAGCCCGAGGCGATCGCCGCCGCCGTGGCCCTCCCCATGCGGGTGTTCTCCATCCTGTTCCTCCCCTTGGTCAGGATCCTGTCGGCGACAACCGAGTTCGTGCTGCGGCTTATCGGCGCCAAGAACGGGGAGGAACCGCTTGTCACCGAGGAAGAGGTAAAGGTCCTCATAGCCCAGGGCACGGAAACCGGCATATTCGACGCCCGAGAGAAGGCGATGTTCGAAGGCGTCCTGTACCTGGGCGACAGGAAGGTGACGACCTTCATGACTCCGCGGATGGATATCGTATACATCGAGGAGTCCGAGACTCCGGGCATGCAACTGGGCGAGATAATAGAATCCTCGGATTTCGGGCATGTCCCCCTCGTCAACGCCGACCTCGACCATGTGCTCGGTGTCGTCAACGTGAAAGCCGTGCTCGCCGCGGCCGCGAGGGGCGACTACACGTCAATAAACACCTACGTCGACCAACCCCTATTCGTCCCGGAGTCGATGGGGGCGCTCGACCTCTTCACCAGGTTCAAGGAAGCCGGCTGCAGGATAGCCATCATTGTCGACGAGTACGGCGGCGTCGCCGGGCTGGTCACCTTTTCGGATCTGGCCGAGGCTATCCTCGGCGAGGTGACGACGGCCGGCATAGTCGACGAGCAGGATATCGTACGCCGCGCGGACGGCTCGTTCCTCGTCGACGGCGGCGTCTCCATAGACGATTTCTGCGAACAGCTAGGCATATCGCGGCTCGACCTGGCCGGCGACTTCGAGACCGTCGCGGGTTTCGCCCTGGACAGGCTGGGGTCGATTCCCCATACAGGCGAGCTTTTCGACTGGGACGCGTGGAATTTCGAGATCGTCGACATGGACGGCAACAGGATCGATAAACTATTGGTCACGCCGCCAGGCTCTGCCGGGCTCGGTACAGGCGGGCCCCAGGAGGGTACCCCGACAGGCGGCGAAGCCGGCACCCTCGACTGAGGCCAAAGCTAAAGATCGAGCGCGGTCTTGAGTTCGCCGCAAAGCCGCCCGAACTCGGCGCACGCGTCCTTTATCGGTTCCGGGCTCGACATGTCGACCCCCGCGAGCTTCAGCGACTCGATTGGGAAACGCGAGCCGCCCGAGCGCAGGAACCGGAAGTAGCTCTCCTTGGCCCCGGCTTCGCCTGCCAGGACCTTCTTCGACAGCGCGATCGAGGCGGAGATACCAGTCGCGTACTTGTACACGTAAAATGAATTGTAGAAGTGCGGTATGCGGAGGCACTCGAGATCGCTCGCATCCTCGAGCCTCATCGCCGGCCCGAAGTACTTGTCCAGGAGTTTCCTGTATTCGCTCCTCAGCGCGTCGACCGTAAGGGGCTCGCCGGACTCAAGCATCGCGTGCGCGCGGTGTTCATATTCGGCGAACATTGTCTGCCGGAACAGCGTCGCGAGGAGGTCGTCGATCCTCGAGGCGAGCAGGTACGTCCGTAACCCGGCTGAATCGGCCGTATCCGCCATGTACCTGAACAACAGGGCCTCGTTGAAGGTGCTCGCCACCTCGGCAGTCGAGGTGGGCGTGCCAACGTTTAAGGCGT
>CAZKJA010000435.1:0-3014 GCA_964552925.1 uncultured Treponemataceae bacterium | reverse complement strand
CCGGCCATGATGAGCGCGGCGGCGGCCGCGTCGAGCGCGGTTATGCCCTCGCCCAGGAACAACGCCGCCGACGCGACGCCGAAGATCGGCACGAGCAGCGAGAACGGCGCTATCCTGGAAGCGCCATGGCGCATTATCAGCCTGTTCCACAGGCCGTAGCCTAAAAGCGTCGACATGATGACGAGGTAGGCAAGCGCGCCGACCGACAGCCACCCCAGTCCCCTGAGCGCGATCGCGATCTGTCGGGGTCCCTCCAGACAAAATGACAGCGCTGCCAACGGTACAGGGGAGAAGAGGCTCGACCAGACGACGAGCGCCAGGCCGTTCGAGCCGGGCATCGTCCTGGCAATGACGTTGGCCGCAGCCCAGCCTATCGCCGCGGCCAGTATCATCATGAGGAGCGGCAGCGACAGGCGCGCTTGGCTACCCGACTCCGACAACGCGATAAGCACCAGCCCGGCGCCGGCGACGATCATCCCCGCGATGTTGTGCGCGCGGATGCGTTCCTTGAGGACGACGGCGGCTATCAGAGCCGTGAAGAACGCCTGCGATTGGAGGATCAGCGAGCTCAGGCCCGCCGGCGCCCCGAGCTTCATCGCGGTGAACAGGAAACCGAACTCCACGACGCCGAGGAACAAGCCGTAGCCCGCCAGGCTCTTCCAGGAGGCTGCCGGTTTCCTGACCAGGAAAATGGCCGGGAACACGCTGAACGTGAAGCGCAGGGCCGCGAGCATCAACGGGGGTACGCCCGCGACCCCGACCTTGATAACGACGAAGTTGAAGCCCCATATCGCCGCGATAAGCAAGGCCTGGGCGATCGCTGACAACGGGATCCTGTCCGGGTTTCGGGTATCGCTCATGGCTCGTTATACCACGCCAGCCGATTGAATTGCGATACCAGGGGTGCGTTGTAGCACCCCCCGGACGACGTTGGATGCAGGCCCCTGTTCAGGTGAAATCGGTTTTTTGCAGGCACCGCGCGCGATAGTCCGAAGGCGACATTTCCACTATGCTCTTGAAAGCCCTCGAGAAGCCGAACTGGCTGGCGAAGCCGAGCTTCTCGGAGATGGCGCCGACGCCCAGGTTGGAGCTCGATAGCATAGCCCGCGCGGCCTCGATCTTGAGCCGCGTATAATAGCGCATGGGGGGCATGCGCATGCGTCGGCTGAAAAGTCTGACGAAATGCTCGCTGGAAAGGCCCAGTCTGCCGCTCAGGTCGTCAAGGTCGAGATTTTTTCCGATCGAGGCCTGCATGATGGCTATCGCCTTCTCGATATGGGCGTTCTCGGGCGCCCCGTAGGATGACGGCGTCCCGGCGAGCAGGCCGTACAGGAACGACATGAAGGAATGCCTGCTCGCCTCCACGAGGTCCGCATTTCCCGAGGAGTTGCGTTCGAGCACGTCGGCGAAGTAGAAGCGGTGCGAGGTGCCTATACACATCGGTCGTTCCATCGCGAGGGTCAAGCGCTCCTGAAGCCCGCCCAGCTCTGCATCATTCGCGGCGATGAAGAGGATCGCGAAGTAGGTGATCGGCCTGTGGAGCTTGGTGGCCAGGATCTGGTGGACGGTGCCAGGCGTGGTCAGGTGCAGGCTGCCGGGCCGTATCGTCCAGGTCGTGGAGCCGTTCTTGAAGCTGCCCTCGCCGGAGATGAAGTAATGGAACTCGTACTCGCCGGCGCCGTGCGAATGCCGCCTCCCGTGCCATGCAATCTGTCGCTCGTCCTTGAGGTGATAGACGAATACAATATCCTCGAAGCGCATGGGGTACCTCCGGCTTCGCGATCCCGATTGTAACATGGAATATCAATTATAGGTATGATCGGTCAAATTCCGAGCTTTCAGCCCGTGAAAAGAATGGCTAGTATGCAACCCTGGCGTTCATCAGTTTGAGGAGGTTCCCGTGAAAGAGCTCTTTCCCATGATACCGAAGGTTGCATACGAAGGCCCGGATTCCGACGGCGCGCTTTCATTCAAATATTACAACCCGGAAGGCGCCGCAAGCGGGTTCGCCGGCATCACCAGGAACCAGAGGGACAGCCTGCGTTTCTCCATGGCGTTCTGGCATACGATGACCGGCTCCGGCAGGGATCCTTTCGGCGACCCGTGCATGGAACGGCCGTGGAACGGTATCACGGATGCCATGGAGGTCGCGCGCCTGCGCATGCAGGGCGTCTTCGAGCTTACCGAAAAGCTGTCAATGCCGTTCTTCTGTTTCCACGACCGCGACATCGCCCCCGAGGGCGAAACCCTCCGCGAGACCAATCGCAAGCTCGACGAGATCGTCGTCCTCGCCAGGGAGCTGATGAAATCGAGCCCGACGCGCCTGCTCTGGGGCACGGCCAACCTGTTCGGAAATCCGCGTTTCATGCACGGCGCGGCGACGAGCCCGGATCCCAAGGTCTTCGCCTATGCCGCCGCCCAGGTCAAGAAAGCCCTGGAGGTCACCAAGGAGCTCGGCGGGCAGAATTATGTATTCTGGGGAGGCCGCGAAGGCTATGAGACTCTCCTCAACACCGACACGAAGCGCGAGCTGGACAACCTGGCGAGATTCCTCCGGATGGCCGTCGAGTACGCCAGGGAGATCGGCTTTACCGGCCAGTTCCTGATCGAGCCCAAGCCCAAGGAGCCGACCAAACACCAGTACGACGCCGACGCGGCCGCATGTTACGCGTTCCTCGCGGAATACGGGCTGCTTCCCTATTTCAAGCTCAATCTGGAGACCAATCACGCCACGCTCGCGGGGCATACGATACAGCACGAGCTGCGCTTCGCCCGCGAGCACGGCATACTGGGCTCCGTCGACGCGAACCAAGGAGACGAGCTCCTCGGATGGGACACGGACCAGTTCCCGACGAACCTCTACGTGACGACCATGATGATGTACGAGATTCTGAAGAACGACGGCCTGTGCTCTGGAGGACTCAACTTCGACGCCAAGGTCAGGCGCGGCAGCTACAAGGCCGAGGATTTGGCGATAGCGCATATCGCGGGCATGGACTCGATGGCCCGCGGCT
>CAZKJA010000434.1:0-3019 GCA_964552925.1 uncultured Treponemataceae bacterium | reverse complement strand
AAGGATAGGGCTATCTCTTTCGCCATGTTCGATCTAGACCATTTTAAAATGATAAACGACCGACATGGCCATTCAGCGGGCGATGCGGCATTACGGAGCGTGTGCGACATATGCCGCAAAGGATTGCGGGCCACCGATATCTTCTGTCGCTACGGCGGCGAGGAATTTGTCATCCTGTTCCCCGAAACGCCTCCCGCGGAGGCGAAGGTTATCGTCGAACGATTGCGGGAAGACATACAGCGCGCCAGCGTCAAAGACTGCGCCCAGGACTTCTCGGTCACCGCGAGCTTCGGCGTCTGCGGCACGTCGGGAGGAACGCCCGACACGCTGAACGAATACCTCAAGCGTATAGATGAAGCCATGTATCGGGCAAAAAAAGCCGGTAGGAATTGCGTCGTCCTGGAGGATGCCCCGCTGGTACCGCCCGACAATCCCAAGTAAAACCCAGGCAACGATTCCTGGTCATTCTGCGGTTATAACCGCGCTGGATGCTATTTAAGCTCCGACAGCTTGATGGGCTTGGGTTCCGTGTCGTCGCCCTCCACCCGGATCAATTCCTCGAACAGTTCCCTGCCCTTTTTCGAAATTTTCAATGGTACCTTCACTATCAGCTTGACGTACATGTCGCCCCTGCGCGCGCTGCCTCCGGCACCGGGCACGCCTTCTTCCCTCAGACGCAGCATCTTGCCGTGCTGTGAGCCGGCCGGAACCGCAATCTTCACCTTCTTGCCGTCGATGGTGGGCACTGTGATTTCACCGCCGAGGGTCGCCTTCATCACGGATATGGGCACCGCGCAGTAGAGGTCGTAGCCGTCGCGTTCGAAGAAATCGTGCGGGCGGACGTGGATGAATACGTATAAATCGCCAGACCGGCCGCCGTTGGAGCCCGCATCGCCCTGCCCCGCCACCGAAAGACGCTTGCCGTCTTCCATCCCCGGAGGGATTGTCACCTTGATCTTCTGCTTTTTCTTAGTGAGGCCGGAGCCGTTGCAGGTCCTGCATGGTTTGTCGACTATATGGCCTTCGCCGCCGCAACTTGGGCAAGGGCTGGCGATCGAGAAGAACCCTGAACTCCTGCGGACTTGTCCGGAACCCTGGCAGGTCGGGCAGACCTTGCGGCCTCCACCGGCTTCCGCGCCCGAACCGCCGCACGTCGCGCACGATTCGTCATGGCTGTACGCGATCTCCATCGTCGTGCCGAAGACAGCCTGCTCGAAAGACAGCTCCATGTCGTAGCGGAGATTCGAGCCCCGTGGCGGTTCGCCCCTTCGCCTTCCCGCGGACGAACGGCCGCCGCCGCCGAAGAGGTTGTCGAAGATGCTGGAGAAGTCCCCGAAGCCCCCGAAAATATCCTCGAAATCATGGTAGATGTTCGTGAAGTCCTGGGCGCCGCCTTGACCGCCCATGCCGTCGACCCCGGCAAAACCGAACTGGTCGTACGCAGCGCGCTTTTGGTCGTCGGATATGACTTCATAGGCTTCCGTGGCTTCCTTGAAGCGCTCTTCCGCAGCTTTGTCCCCCGGATTCTTGTCCGGGTGGTTCTGGATCGCAAGCCGACGGTACGCCTTCTTGATATCATCCTTGATCGCGTTCTTGGGCACTCCAAGAACCTCATAATAATCACGCTTCGCCACGGTTAATCCTTAAAGACGTTTTTGCCACAGAGGCACAGAGACACAGAGAATACACTGGAAATTAAGAGAATAAAAGGATCCAAAATATATCCTCCCCTTTTTCTTCTCCCTCTATGTCTCTGTGTCTCTGTGGTTCAAATTTTCTATGTCGTTCAAAACTTCTTATTGGTTACTTCTTGTCGTCGTCGTCGACTACGCGGTAGTCGGCATCCTCGGCGCCGCCCGCGGGACCGCCGCCTTCGGTACCGGAAGAACCGCCGGCTTCGCCAGGACCGGCACCGCCCGCGGGTCCTCCTTCGGCCCCTTGCGCTCCGGGAGATGCTGTCTTGTAGATTTCCTCGGCTAGCTTGTACGAAGCCTGCTTCAGCGTCTCGATCTTCTGCTTCATCTGCTCGGCGTCGTTCGATTCCACGGCCTTCTTCAGCTCCGCGACCGCGGCCTCGATGTTCGCCTTGTCTTCCGGCCCGACCTTGTCGCCGTAATCCTTGAGCGACTTCTCCGTCGAATAGATGAGCGTGTCCGCTTCGTTCCTCGATTCGGCGCGCTCGCGTTCACGCTTGTCTTCCTCGGCGTGGGCTTCGGCTTCCTTGACCATCTTGTCGATGTCGGAGTCGGAAAGGCCGCTGGCGGCCTCGATGCGGATTTTCTGCTCCTTGCCCGTACCGAGGTCCTTGGCGGAAACGTGGACTATGCCGTTCGCGTCTATGTCGAACGTGACCTCGATCTGCGGGACGCCTCG
This sequence comes from uncultured Treponemataceae bacterium, assembly GCA_964552925.1. GTDB lineage: Bacteria > Spirochaetota > Spirochaetia > Treponematales > UBA12059 > SZUA-370. The sequence continues at coordinate 646 of CAZKJA010000434.1, read as the reverse complement.
CGGCGCCGGCGGTATGCCCTCCAGATCGAATCTGCCGAGCGTCCGGTTCTGGTTTGACATCTCGCGCTCGCCCTGGAGCACATGGATCGACACCGTACTCTGGCTGTCGGCCGCGGTGCTGAAAATCTGGCTCTTGCGGCAGGGAATCGTCGTGTTTCGCGTGATCAGCCTCGTGAACACGCCGCCGAGCGTCTCGATGCCCAACGACAGCGGGGTCACGTCGAGCAACAGCACGTCCTTGACGTCGCCGCCCAGGATGCCGCCCTGGATGGCCGCGCCGACGGCGACAGCCTCGTCCGGGTTGACTCCCTTCGAGGGCTCCTTGCCGAACAGGTCCTTGACTATCTGCTGTACCCGCGGTATACGCGTCGAGCCGCCGACGAGGATCACTTCATCGATCTGGTCGGCGGTCACGCCGGCATCCTTCATCGCCTTGCGGCAAGGCTCCTTGGATTTCTCGAGCAAGTCCTCGACCAGCCGCTCGAACGCGGAACGGGTCAGGCTCTTCTGCAAGTGCTTCGGTCCCGAGGCGTCCGCCGTGATGAACGGCAGGTTGATCTCGGCCTGCTGGACGTTTGACAGCTCTATCTTCGCCTTCTCGGCGGCTTCCTTGAGGCGCTGGAGCGCCATACGGTCCTTGGACAGG
>CAZKJA010000433.1:0-3033 GCA_964552925.1 uncultured Treponemataceae bacterium | reverse complement strand
CAATCAGTAAAATAAATACTACTTTGTACCCCTACAGTTTGATACTGCCGATTATTCTAGGAACGCTTTTTATGATTGGCTACATTCCAAGCTTCAAGAAAAACATGGCGGGCTATTTTAATGTTTTAATTGGCTGTTGCTATTTCTATGCAGGATTCCCTTTGCTTTTTACTTATGAGCAGCTTGGGAGCAAAGCGTATCTTGGCGGAAGCATTCTTTTGCTTTTTTCATTGGTGTTTTTTCTTATGCTATTTTCCAGAAAAAAATGGCTTGTGCATACGAGCTCTATTTCATTTAGAGCGATTGGTACTTTATTGATACTATACGGAATACTGCTGTATCCAATAATCGAATATTTGACAGGCTTCTCCTGGCCTGGAATGGCCGTATTTGGAATGGAGTGTCCTACGACAATCGCCGTGATTGGATTATTGATAGCAACCTTTAATAGCTCATCCAAAATTGTACTGTTTATTTTATGCATGAACGCGTCTTTTACAGGAACCAGCGTCGCCATGCATGGGGCTCCATTCGATTGGGCATACGCAATCGCTGGGTATATAGGCATTGTAATTATTGTTATGGATATCATTCATAAACGAAGATTGCCATCCAGCGGCCCCGATGCCGTACTATAATCCAAGCCGGTGATTCAAGCATCCACTTGATGCATGAATCGAGGCTCCCATGAAGCACGGCATCGATGATGTTCGCTTTCTACGGCAGAGCACCCTCAACCAGGACCGGCGGGATGCGATCCTCTAAATGTTCCCATCCGGGAGACGGTGAATTCCAGCAAGAAAATATCAATAGCGGGGCTCGTAAGAAATTAAAAGTATCCGTATTGGCAAGGGAAAAAATCCTATTCTTAATATTGGCGTGCGTGGTCTTGCTCATCGCCGGTACCGCCTGTTTCATCATCGATTCCTATCCGTACCCTGACTCGAAGAATCCTTTTCGGCCAAAGGACTATGGATTCACCAAGGCGTCAAATGTACGGCGGGCTACAAATGAGCTGAGTGGAATAAATATCGGCAACATTCTGGATTTTACGGGGTTGAAGCCTGAGGCGATGGCAAAGCTGGACTGGTTCCTTCAAGCGATCCTTGACAGGGGGATGACGACGCTGAAAAAGAAAAGAGCGAGACCGAATTCCTGGCTGTCTGGAAGGCGCTGTCGGATCGATACAGGGACTGGCCGCCCACGCTGTACTTCGAACTGACCAACGAGCCTCACGTTTCCATTACCCCGGAACTGTGGAACGCGTACGTTAAAAAAGCCCTGGCGATCATACGGTCCAGCGGAGGAAACAACGCAAGCCGTCAGGTGATCGTCGCGGTGGATGAACTCCAGGAGCCATGGAACCAGGTACAGGCGATAAGCAGGCTCGAGCTTCCCTCGGCGGAGGAAGAACCGAATATACTCGTTACGTTCCATTATTATCAGCCATATACGTTCGCGTGGCAGGGAGAAACGTTTACGCCGACCGCTTCGTATGGATGATTGACAATACGAAGAAATAATCATCTCATCCCGGGAAGCGGAAGAATGGCTTGTTTTCTTCCAACGGGCAGGCTTGTCGGTTGATCAAATGTTGGAAAGACGCACTTCGTGCGCAAAAAAGATACTTGACTTGCGGTTATACCCAGGTTATACTAAAAAGTATGAAGACAGCAATCTCTCTACCTGATACTTTATACTCTGATGCGGACAAAATCGCTCAGTCTATGGGAATTCCTAGAAGTCAGTTATTCGTGAAGGCTTTGGAGGAATTTATTATTAATCATAAGAAAGAGGCAATTACTGAAAGATTGAATGCCGTATATACAAACATTGATCAGAATAATGAGATACTGAACAATTCGATCGAATCAATGCGAAGGTTAACCAAAGATGACACGTGGTGAAATATGGTGGGCTGACTTTGGGATTCCATTTGGCAGTGAAACGGGTTTTAGACGACCTGTTTTAGTTATTCAAGATGATTCATTCAACAGGAGTAAGATCAGTACGATTATTATAATACCATTAACTACCAATCTTGCATTGGAAAATGCTCCTGGCAATGTTTTAATAGAGAAAAAAGAATCTGGATTGTCGAAAGATTCAATTTTAGTTGTATCACAATTATCAGCGATAGATAAAGCTAGAATGATGGAACGAATAAGCAGAGTAGAATCCAATATTTTAAGAGACGTTGAATATGGCATACATATGATTTTAGGATTTCTATAAGATTTCAAGCAATTGCTTCGACCTGAAGGCTGATTCCTATCGCATAAAGGAAAGGTTACGCGTCGGGGCCGATGGATTCGACTGAACAGGAACGAAAACCGGCAAAAACTCGTCGGCTAAAAGCGGCAAATTGAAATCGGCGTTGACAGGGCGGAAAAATCAGCATAAGAAAAGGAAGGATTATTATGACCAGGAATGGGATTCACGTTAAACTTCGGAAGCATTGGCCGGTAATTCATTTTGTCGTTGTCTTGGTTGGAATAACACTTATCGGTTGTGCAAGTTTTAGAAAGATTGAGCTTCCAAATGGCAAGCAAATTGACAAAGAAACCGGAAATTTTTGGACAGCAAACTATTCCGAAAAAAGTGGACTGAATTATATTGCTACGTTCCCAAAAGAATATAGTGAAGGAAGCACTCGGGAATGGCCAATGATTTTATTTTTACATAGCACGGCAGAACGAGGAAGTGATATTAGCCTTGTTATCAATAACCCAAACCCACAGGGTGAAGGAAATGGAATCGCCCCCTATGCTCTTCAAACAGCTGGTTTCAAATACATAACAATTACACCTCTATGTCCGAAAGACGCCTATTGGCCTCTAATTAATGATCGACTGAAATCACTTATCGAGGATGTAACCGAAAATCTTGGAATTCAAAAAAATCGAATATACTTAACTGGCGTCAGCATGGGTGGAATGGGAGTTTGGTCCTTAGCGATGAGCAATCCCAAATTATTTTCCGCAATTGCGCCTATTAGTGGCGGGGGTTTTTTCCCCCCCATGATAGAAAAAA
>CAZKJA010000432.1:0-3040 GCA_964552925.1 uncultured Treponemataceae bacterium | reverse complement strand
CTCTTCCGTCGAGCCTTCCTTCATATTGTCCTTGGTTTTCCTGAAAACTATTTCAAAATCGGATTCCAGATGCTGGGTCGTACCGCAATCCAGTTCGGCGAGTATGCATAATTTCTTTTTCATTCAGTTCTCCTTTCGTGGAATTCTCTGATATTTTCATAATTCCTCTGCCAGTATAAGAATCTCTTTTGCAGATCGTCGTTGTCTCTGCCTGGAGCGACGATATCGACATCATCCCTCAATGACTTGGTAATCGATGCTATGCCGGCGGCATTCTTGCCTATTACCGACGCTACAGCGCCCCTGGCGGTCGTTTCAGTCGTTCGCGTCTTCATCACGCGCGAAGAATCCTGGAGGGAGGCAATATCGGCGCAGAATCGAGGGTTGACGTTCCCCCCTCCCGTTAGCCATATATTCCTTGCATTCAATCTGGACTGAGTTGCGGCGAGCAGGATATTTCCATGTACGGCGAATGCCAGATTATCAATAAACGAAGGCAAGATGGCGGCATATGGATTTTCTCCAGGGGGCAACAGCAGAGCGGAACCATTGATTGATCCTACGGTCAATTTAGAAATCCGTGGACTCCAGTATGCGATCGATCCCGATTTGGATCCTGGATGGGATTGAATCGCGGATGCCAATTTCACGGGGTCGACCGATATCCCCGCGCCTTCCATGATCGAGCCGATAAACTCGCGGCACTTATCAACAAGGTGCCTGTAGACGATACCGGATTTGGTGGAATTGGCTTCGATCAACCATGCGCCGTCAACATACGGAGTAAGCCATACGCTCCTGTTTGTATCCTCCAGGAACGTTTCCACGACTTGCACGATCGGGGTCGTTGATCCATTGACAACCACGATATCGCCTGCCTCCAAAGCCCCGCACCCGATGGCGGCGCTCTGGGTATCCGATGGCGCGAGGATGACCGGAACCGACTTGCCGAGTCCGATCATGTTCACGATGCTTTCATGCATCAGTCCGATCGAACTACCTGTCGGGACCAAAGGATTCTGCACAAAATTTCGGGGCAGGAACAACTCGCCCAATTCATTCGACCAATCAAATTTATGTAGATCGAACAGGAGCGTCTCCGCCGCGTTTGTCGGTTCGGAAACCATCTCCCCCGTGAACTTCCATCCAAGCCATTCATTCAGCATCAGCAGATGCCGTACGTGTTTGTATCGATGGGGATCATTGTTCTTCATCCACAAGAATCGCATCGCCGGGAAACAAGTCGCCGGCCACCTCGAACTCAGCTCGTATATCTTTTCGCCGTTCTTTTTTGCGGCGGCTACGACCTCTTCCGAGGCTCTGCCCTCAATATTCGGGCAGGCCAGCGTTGGCGTCATGGATCCATCCAGGAAAACGCAGCCGTGCCGTTGCCCTGTTACCACTACTCCGAGACATGCCCCCTGCTTGCCCGGGTATCGCCCGATTGTCTTCGAGCAGAGGCTCAATACTGAAGCGTACAGGCGATCAACATCAATGTTGATCCCATTGGGAACGCCCGCGGGAAGATACTCGATCCTCTCGTACTCGGGGCAGGAAAGTTCCAGTCGTATATCTACGATGGCGGTATGTACACCGCCAGTTCCAATATCGACTACAAGGTACCAGTCCATGTCCTTTCTCATTTTTTCTTGAACGCCGCGGCTAAAAGTATAAGGAGTATTATCAAGCCCCTGAAAAACATCTTCCAGTAAAATGACAAGCCCATGAATGTCAGCCCGGAAGAAATCACGGAAAATAGCAGGGCGCCAAAAATTGTCCCCAGAACATTTGGAACCCCCCGCTTGGAAAGCAAAGTACTCAAGAACGCCGCGCCGATGGCATCCCAGAGGAAACTGCCGCCGACGAGTGGCTGCCCGGACCGTACCTGTGACGCGACGATCGCACCCGATACGGAAGATGACATCGCTGATATTACATATATAATGAAGTGATAGAACCTGACATTGATACCCGCGTTCATCGCGCCTTTCACGCTTATTCCGCAGGCGTACAACCTTCGACCGAATATTGTCTTTTCAAGCAACAGATAGTAGAAAAGCCCGATGATTACAAGCAAAAATATAGGGATCGGAATTCCCATTATTGAGCCACGATAAATCTTTTCCAACGAAGAAGAGTTCCCGTACAGGTAAATTGGCAGTCCGCCCCTTGTCCAGCCTCTTTCAATGCTGTGGCCGATGAACTGTATCGAAAGCGTGGCTATGAATGGAGCTATGTTGAATTTGGCAATAAGAGTGCCATTGAGCATTCCAACGACCAAGCCGATCAACGTTGCGAACATCAGTGCGACCCCAAGCGAAAATCCCGCCTGGATCGAGGCCGCGATCGTGATGCCTACAAGCCCAAGCGTAGTCCCGGGACTGAGATCAATGCCCTTGAGAATAATCGCGAGCATTATGCCAAGCGATATGGGAGCCGTTATTGAAACCCGCAATAATATCTCTATGATGTTTGATGACGAATAAAATCCTTCTTTATAAACGGAAAAAATGATGATCAAGACTACGAAAGCTACGAGAATGAAATTATCTCTGAGGAATACCGGTAAACCCTTGATGGTTCTCCTGTCATTCATATTCCACGATCTCCTCTCTACCAAGTGAATTTCCGATTATTACTACGATGACGAGACAACCTTCTATCAGCTTTATCCAATACGAATTGACTCCCATGAGTCCCATACCGTTCGACAGGAGGAGTACAAAAATGGAACCTATCAGCGTCCCCGGCATATTGATGATGCTGCGCCTGGAAATCGACATGCCGAAGAACACCGCCAGTATCACCTCGAGTTGATTCGTATACGCTGATTCAGGCGGATATCCAGAGAGGTTGGAGAGGTAAATGATCGAGGTCATCCAACACAGGATGCCCATTATGAAGAAAACAACTGCCTGTAAACGTTCAGTTTGTATCCCTGCCTTCCTTGCCGAGTCATTATTTCCCCCGATAGCGTACAGGTGTATTCCAGTCTTCGTCGATGAATAAAATATTATGAAAAATACGACGACGAGAATCG
>CAZKJA010000431.1:0-3040 GCA_964552925.1 uncultured Treponemataceae bacterium | reverse complement strand
TGATCCAGCGGTGGTCGCCTCCCGGATAATCGACCGGACCAGGCAGAGCCTCCTCGATCTGGAACGAATCCTCGATCCCGTTGCGCTTGAAAAGGCCTCGGATGCAATCGGGAAGGCCAGCTACGTCCATCTGTTCGGTATCGGCGCCTCGGGAATGGTCGCCTATGATTTCTACCAGAAGCTGCAACGAATCGGCGTTCGTTGCGGTTACGTGCAGGAAAACCACGTACAAATAATCGCGGCGTGTTCGTTGAAAAAGGACGATGTCGGCATCTTCATCTCGTACTCCGGCGAAACCGACGACATAGTGCGAGCCGCGAGGGAAGCGAGGATGAACGCTGCCTTGATAATCACGCTCACCAAAATCGGTGATGTACCGCTTGCCGCCGAAGCGGACATCTCGCTTCGCATTCCCGCCTCGGAGACGGCGATGCGCCAGGGCGCCATCACGTCCCGCATCGACCAGCTTGCTGTGGTGGACACGCTCTTTTCGCTCATCATCTCCCGTGACTTGGAAGGTACGATCGAGTCGATGGAAAGAACGTTGCACGCCGCGCGCGGCGACGGTCGGGACGGGCACTCGAAGGGCTGAAGGCTTGGGCACGCGATAGCTATGGCCGCGTGAAAGTGGATATCATTTTCAGTTTTGTTTGACAAATTGAAAATAATCACCACATAATGACAGCTGATTTTATAGGAGGATAGTCATGAAGAAATTGGCAGTATTCGCAATCGCGGTCTCTATGGCCGCCACGCTCTGGGCGGCCGGCGGATCCGATCAGGGTGCCGCATCGAGCGCGGCCAAAGCGCCGGCTACGGTCGTCAGCGTATGGGGCTGGAGAGCCCAGGACGTCGATGTCTGGAAAGCAGCGGAAGCCGCGCTCCAGGCCAAGGGCGAAAATATTTCCATCAAGTACGAGGTGTTTCCCCCGACGGAATATGATTCCAAGCTACTGGTTTCGCTGCAGGGCGGCGTAGGGCCGGATGTCATGTATACCCGTCGCCTTCCAGGCGCGCGCACGCAAGCCCTCATGGAGAACGGCTATCTCGTACCTCTTGACGGGAAGGTGGATCTCTCCAACTTCACCGATGTTTCGCTCAGCTTCATCCGTTCCGGCGGCAAGACGTGGGGCGTTCCCTTTGCCAACCAGATCGTAGGCATTTTCTACAACACGACGATCTTCGCCAAATACGGCCTGAAGGAACCGGCCACGTGGGCTGAACTCCTCGCCACGGCCGAGACCCTGCAGAAAAACGGCGTGACGCCCTTCTTCGTGACGGCCAAGGAAGCCTGGACCATGGCGATGCAGAACGCGATGGTCGGCGTGAGCTACCCCGGCGACGCATGGATAGGCAAGCTGGCCGCCGGCAAGGCGAAGTTCACGGATCCCGAATTTGTCGGCATGCTCAAGGATCTCAACGCGCTGAAGAAATATTACCAGAAGGACTTCTCCGCCAACGTGTCCGCCGAGCAGGATGTCACATTTGGCATGGAGCAGGCCGCAATGGTCTTCTACGGCATCTGGGGAACCTCGAACTGGCTCAAGACCAATCCCGACCTCAAGTTCGGCTATTTCCCCATTCCTCCCAAGGATGCTTCCCTTCCCGCCAAGGCCTATACGTACATGGACGGTTCGTATGGCCTGAACGCTGCTTCCAAGGTGCAGGCGGTCGCGCTTAAGATACTGGCGTACGCGGGAACCCCGGCCTACGGCGCCGCATTCTCCAAGCTGACCGGCGAGATGACCGCGGTCAAGGGCGTCACGATGCCCGCCGATCGTCCGGTGCTTGTCGAGTGCTACAACCTGATGAACACAATCGCCTCCACCAACCGCTATTGGGTCGGCTCGCCCTTCGACGCCGGTTCCCCGAGCGTGTACAACATCCTGCAGGAAAATATGCAGGCGATGTATCTTGACGCCATAACTCCGGAGCAATTGGCCCAGAAACTCCAGGACGGTATTTCGACCTGGTTCCCTGCCTTCAAGAAATAAACGATAGTGCAAGGAGGGCGACGTGCCCAAGCGAACGATGTTTTTGATGTTGTTGCCGGCCGTCGTCCTCTATTCGGTATTCGTGGCGTACCCTTTCGTATCGAGCCTGAGCCTTAGTTTCTACGATTGGGCGGGGATCGGGCCCAAGACCTTCATAGGCTTGGACAATTACCGCAACGTGCTCACGGGCTTCATGAGTACGGAGTTTTATCGCGCCTTGAAGCACAACTGGATATTCTTTTTCTGGTCCCTCCTTCTCTCGGTTATTCCCGGCTTGTTCTTCGCGTTTCTCCTGGCCGCCAATTTGAAGGGAACACGCTGGCTGAAGATCGTTTTCTTCTTCCCCAACACGCTGTCAATCGTTGTGGTCGGATTCCTTTGGTCGCTGCTGCTTAACCCCCAGTGGGGACTCATCAACCAGTTGTTCAAGGCGGTGGGATTGGGATTCCTCGCCCGACCGTGGCTTGGCGACATGAAGCTGGCGCTCCCGACGATCATCGTGGTTACCGCCTGGCGCGGCCTCGGGTTCTATGTACTCGTGTACCTCGCGGCGATCCTTGGCGTCGACCGCGAGGAGACCGAAGCGGCGCGTATCGACGGCGCGACGGAAACGCAGATCGCCTTCCGGATCGTCCTGCCGCACCTGCTACCCATCATCGCCACAACGAGCATCCTCAAGTTCATCTGGACATTCAATATTTTCGACATCGTGTATGCGATGGAGGGATCCCAAGGCGGTCCGGCGGGGACCACCGACGTGCTGGGCACCCTCTTCTACCGTATCGCCTTCGGAGGCTTGGGTTCAAGCCAGACCGGGATGGGACTCGGCGCCACTGTCGTCACGCTGATCTTCCTGATAGTGTTCCCCGTTTCCATACTGTACGTCTTTGTGCTGGAAAAGCGCGTGGAAAAGGACGCGTGATGTTCAAGCTCAACCTGCCCCAGCGCATACTTGTATGGATAATCCTGCTCTCCTTGGCCTTCGTTAACCTGTACCCGATCGGCATCATGGCACTTTCCAGCTTGAAGTCGACCCGGGAAATATT
>CAZKJA010000430.1:0-3046 GCA_964552925.1 uncultured Treponemataceae bacterium | reverse complement strand
GGTAATCCTTCTCGCCCGCGAGCCTGCAGCACTCGAGTACCTCGGGGAAGTCAATGATGCGCCGGTTAAACTCCTGCAGGCTCTTGTCGCTGTGATCCTTCATGGTAATCGATACGAATACCTTTACGTGCTTCTCGAGCTTCTTCTCGTCGAGCAGCGCGACGTACTTCTTGATCACGCCTGATTGTTCCAGTTTCTTGACCCGCTCGAGGGTGGTGGCCGGAGACAAGCCGATCCTCGCGGCCAGATCCTGGTTTGTGATCGAACAATCCTTCTGGAGGAGGTCCAGGATCTTTAGGTTCACCTCGTCGAGTTTGCCCATTGCCGGATAGTACCAGCATTCCGATTCCTTGCATAGGCAGGAATGGGATGCGTTTTTCAAATATTTCATTTTATACGGTTCTTTCAGTGTTTCTCCAAATAAGATTTGTAGATCGTTGCGATGTTACGAATATTATGGTATCACTATAGACATCCATCGGAGGTAACCAAAGATGTCTGAATACGTACTGCTCGGTGACGAAGCAGTCGGCCTGGGAGCCTTGCACGCGGGCGCCAGCTTCGCGTACGGGTACCCTGGCACCCCGTCGACCGAAATAATCGAATACATGCAGCGCGTGATAGCGGAGCACCCGGAAGGTCCCTTCCCGGGATCCTCCCAGCCAGGGCCCAAGGCGCTGTGGTGTTCCAACGAGAAGACGGCGTACGAAGCGGCCGTGGGGGCCTCGTCGGTCAACCGCCGCTCCATCGTGACGATGAAGCACGTCGGCTTGAACGTCGCGGCCGACCCCTTCATGAACTCGGTGCTGATGAACATACAAGGCGGCCTCGTGGTCGCGGTGGGCGACGACCCCGGCATGCACAGCTCGCAGAACGAGCAGGACAGCCGGTATTTCGCCGATTTCGCCAAGATTCCCTGCCTTGAGCCGCACAACCAGCAGGAAGCCTACGAGATGACCCGCTTCGCCTTCGAGCTGTCCGAGCGCTTCAACGTGCCGGTGCTGCTCAAGCTTGTAACGAGGCTCTGCCATTCGCGCGCGGTGGTCCGGCCCGCTGCGCCGGTAGACCGCAACCCGCTGCGCAAATTTTCCGGCGAAGACGACTTCATGGTGCTCCCGGCGCACAGCAGGAGAAAATACGCGGATCACTTGAAGGCGACGGTCGAGATAGGGAAACTTACAGTCGACAGCGGCTACAACCCGCTCCTGCTCGCCGACACGAAAGCCGGCATCGCGGAACGCAAGGCCAGGCCGTTCGCCGTCATCACCACGGGACTCGGCCGCAACTACTACGACGAGAACAAGAGCGGGCTCGGTTTCGTTCCCGACCACCTGCACATAGGCTTCTACCCGATGCCTATGGAAAAGATCAGGATGCTTGCGGAGGGCGCCTCCAGGGTGGTCTGCATCGAGGAAGGCTCAAGGGCATAATGCCGCAGGAATTGGCGGTCTCCGGCAAGCTCGACGGTACACTGGCGGATTCCGGCGAGCTGACGCCCGACAACGTGCGCTCGGCACTCGAGCTCCCCCCGGCGGAAACCGCCCACGCGCCTTCGATCCGGTTGCCGGACCGCCCGCCGCAGTTCTGCCAGGGCTGCCCGCACGGCGACACCCTGGTCGCCCTCAAGCAGGCGCTCGAGCCCTTCCCGCAGAGCCTCGTCACCAGCGACATCGGCTGTTACAGCCTCGGGTTCCTCGCGCCGTACCACGCGGTCGAGACAGCCCTCTGCATGGGCGCGAGCATCACGATGGCCAGGGGCGCCGCCGAGTCGGGGCTCCACCCCGTCGTCGCCGTGATAGGCGACAGCACCTTCATGCATTCCGGCCTGACGGGGCTTGCCGACATCGTGAGCGCGAATATCAACATGACGCTTATGATACTGGACAACTACACCACGGGCATGACAGGCGGCCAGGACACGATCACTTCGTCGCAGGGCATACGCGACGCCGTGCTCGGCCTCGGCGTCGACCCGGAACACTGCGTCGATATCGTGCCCTTGCCCAAGAACAAGGACATGAACGCCGCGCTGATAAGGAAAGAGATAGACTACCCCGGCGTTTCCGTCATGATAGCCAAGAGGGAATGCATACAGACGCTCAAGCGCAAGAACGCCGCGCGCGTGGAGGCGAAGGCATGACGTACGATATCATCCTCTGCGGAGTCGGAGGGCAGGGAATCCTGTCGGTGGCGGCCGTGATAGCGCAGGCCGCGATGGATTCCGGGCTCGAAGTCAGGCAATCCGAGGTGCACGGCATGGCCCAGCGCGGCGGCGCGGTCCAGGCACACCTGCGCATAGCGGACGCGGACATTCACAGCGACCTTGTCGGGATGGGCAGGGCGGACATGATCCTGAGCATGGAACCGCTCGAGGCGCTCCGCTACCTGGACTACCTCGCGGCCGGCGGCATAGTCGTGACCGCGGCGGAACCGTTCAACAACATCGCCGATTATCCCGATGAAGAGCGGGTGCTCGCCGCGGTCAGGGCCCTGCCCCGGAACGTCCTCGTGCGGGCCAAGGACATCGCGGCCAGGGCGGGCAACCCCAACAGCGCAAACATGGCCCTCGTGGGAGCCGCCTCGATGTACCTTCCGCTCCACTATGCTAAGATACAAGCTGCCTTGATAGCCCGCCTGGGACCGAAAGGCGCCGACGTCGTCGAGAAGAACCTCAAGGCACTCGACCTGGGCCGCGACGGGGGAAACACATGACCTTTGCCGATTTCGAGAAACGCGCGCTGGGCGCCGAGCCGTCTGTAATCGCCGTGTGCGGCGCCGACGGGGATGAAGTCTACGAGGCGCTCAAGGAAGCGCAAGACAGGAAGCTCGCGCGATTTCTCCTGGTAGGAAACCGGGAGCGTTGCGCGGCGCTGTGCGAGGAGTACGGCATCGAGCCGGTCGCCATCGTCGACTCGTCCGGTGACGAGGAAGCCGCCTCCGAATCGATCCGCGCTTTGATCGACGGCAGGGCCCAGCTTCTGATGAAGGGCTTCGTCTCGACGCCGGTCCTCCTCAAGGCAGTGGTCTCGGAGAAACGCCTGTTCGA
>CAZKJA010000429.1:0-3048 GCA_964552925.1 uncultured Treponemataceae bacterium | reverse complement strand
GACGTGCTTGACGGGCATGAATCCTTCAATGCGGTCGATGACGCCGGGGTCAGGAATTCCCTGTTGTCTGGTTACCAAATCCACCAAATAATCATTGACTCTTCCGGAAATAGTTTTCTCTCGGGTTTTTACCAGGACGTGCTGGCCCACATACTCAGGATCAGGATTTATTTCCTCAACCGGTTTGAATCGCAGCGCCTGCATGAGACGTGCGACGAACACAGAAAGATTCTCCAGGCGATCATAGAAGGGAACGCAGACGAAGCGGAAAAGGCTATGAGGGATCATCTTGAACGATCCCTCATCAGTATAGGTCACGTGATGCTTGGGAAGAGGAAGGAATCATGACGCATGTTCTGAAGGGTTCGAATCGGATCGATTCGAACGTTATCGAGGCGTTCCGCAAGCTGGATGTAGCGACGGTGTACGAGGCTTCCGGGCGGAAAGGTTATATAGAAAGCGCCATCAAACCGGCAGCTCCCGGGAACAGGATCTGCGGCCCGGCTTATACGGTGCAATGCGCACCTGGCGACAACCTTATGCTCCACAAGGCCTTGCAGAGAGCTCCGGCCGGCTCGGTTTTGGTCGCCAACGTCGGAGGACTTTACGAATACGGCTATTGGGGCGGGATGATGGCGGTGGCCGCCATGTCGCGGAAACTGGGAGGCCTCGCGATAGACGGGTGCATCCGGGATTCCGTCGAGATAGCGAAGATGGGGTTTTCCGTATTCTGCCGCGGCTTCGCTATACGCGGGACGGTGAAGACCACGCTGGGCTTGATCAACTACCCGGTCAATTTCGGCCAGGCGACGATTTTCCCCGGCGACCTGATAATTGGCGATGCTGACGGTATGGTCGTTGTACGGGCGGAGGACGCGGTCGCCGTACTCGAGAAATCGCTGAAGCGCGTCGAATACGAGGATGGCAAGTCCGCTCAGCTTCGAAGCGGCGTGACGAGCGTCGAGCTCAACGACCTCGAAAAGGTGTTCACTGCGCTGGGCCTGGTTGAGGAGTAAAAACACTATGAAAATCGCCCGAAAAGTCTTGCTGGATGCCGCGGAAGCGATCCTGTCGCGACTTGGGGAAAGCCCCGAAAATGCCGCCGTTGGAGCCGAGTCGCTGGTTCTGGCCGATATGCGCGGCGTGAGCACGCACGGAATCAACCTGCTGCGGCTTGTGTCGCAGCGCGTCGCCGCCGGCATGCTCCAATTGCCGACCAAGGTTACGGTCGTATCCGACTTCGGGGCGATGGCGATGCTCGATGGCAACAACGGCCTCGGACCTGTCGCGGCGTACAGTGCGCTCGATATGGCGATAGCCAAGGCGTCGCAATTCGGCGTGGGAATGGTGACGCTGCGGAATACCAACAATATCGGCGCCCTCGGGTGCATTACCGGAGCGGCCGCGCGCAAGGGCGTCCTCGCCATCGTGACGACGAACGGGAATCCGTCCGTCGCGCCGTTCGGCGCCGCGCAGCCTTTTTTCGGCACCAACCCGATATCGATAGCGGCGCCCCGCGGTCGTCTCGACCCGCTGGTGCTCGACATGTCGTCGAGCATTGTCGCGCGGGGCAAGATCAGGCTGGCATCGCCCGGCGGCCAGTCTATCCCTCTTGGGTGGGCTATAGACGTTGACGGCAACCCGACGACGGACGCCAAGAAGGCGCTTAAGGGCTGTCTGCTTCCATTGGGCGGCCCCAAGGGTTCCGGCCTTGCGATGATGATAGACATCCTGTCCGGCATGCTGTCCGGTTCTTCATATGGCGATGGACTTAAAAGCTTCCACGAACTGGAGGGGCCGACGGGTGTAGGCGCATCGTTCATCTGTATCGATACCGGCCGTTTCGTCGGCAAGGACGAGTTTGAAAAAATGGTGACCGAGTACGCTGCCCGCATCAAATGTCTGCGAAGGCAGCCGGGTTTCGACGAGATACTCCTTCCCGGCGAAGTGGAGACCAACAAGGAAGCCGAGAGTGCCAGGGTGGGCATTGAAGTGCCCGAGGCCGTAGTGGCCGGGATAGACGAGATTTCCGGCAATTTGGGATGCCCCGTCCGATTGGGCAAGTTATCGTAATTCAATGGAGGATTGAGCATGGATACGATTGTCCGGGTCGATACAAGGACCAGACAAATAACAGCCGGGAAAGCTACCGAGGAAGAGATGCGCTGGGGCGGCAGGTCCATGATCGCCCATATCCTCCTGCGCGAGGTGGAGCCAACCTGCGAGCCTCTCGGACGGCGGAACAAGCTGATTTTAGCCTCCGGGCTTCTCGCCGATACGGCCGTGACCACGACCGGCCAGCTGTCCATCGGCGGCAAGAGCCCGCTGACGGGCGGCGTCAAGGAAAGCAATGTCGGCGGATGGGCGGGCAAGAAGCTGGCGAGGCTCGGCATCAGGGCGCTTGTCATCGAGAATACTCCGGTCGAAAACAGCACCGATATCCTGGAAGTAAAAGCCGGTTCGTACAAACTCGTGAGCGCACCAGCTCTCAAGGGTTTGCTGGTCGACGATACTATAGCGGCGCTCAGGAAAACGTACGGGAAATCAGTCGGCATTTTCTGCGTGGGACCGGCGGGCGAGATGATGATGTACGGAGCCGGCATCGCCTCGCCGGACAACGATGACGTCCAGATCAGGTACGCGGCGCGGGGCGGGCTGGGCGCGCTGATGGGCTCCAAGGGCATCAAGGCGATTGTCATAGACGACGCGGGTTCAGGGTACAAGGCGCCCGTTTTCGACAAGGCGCTTATGCAGGAGACCTCGAAGTGGATGGCGGAGGCCTTGCTCGCGGATCCGAAAACCGAAAACCGCAACCTCTATGGTACGCCGGCGATACTGGCTTTGGCCAATTCCTCGGGCCTGCTGCCTACGAGGAACTTCAGCCTGGGTAGCTTCGACAAAGCCGACGACATAGCCGGCGAGCGGGTCCGGGAGGAAATCCTCGGCCGCGGCGGCGTGGGCAAATCCGGCCAGGCGTGTGTCGCCGGTTGCGTTATCAAGTGCAGCAATATCTTCCCGGACAAGGGCGGAAAGAAAATGGTCGCCTCG
>CAZKJA010000428.1:0-3050 GCA_964552925.1 uncultured Treponemataceae bacterium | reverse complement strand
GATGTGGGTAGAGAGGATCACGGTCTTGCTCGAGCCAAGAGAACGGATGAGCGAGCGAATCTCGAGTATCTGGTTGGGATCGAGTCCTGTTGTAGGTTCGTCGAGTATAAGGATACGCGGATCGTGGACAATTGCCTGCGCGAGACCTACGCGCTGGCGGAAGCCCTTCGACAGGCGTTCCATCCTTACGCCGCCGACTCCGGTCAAGCCGCACGAAACCATAGCGCGTTCTATCAATACCTTCCGGGAAGGTTTAGGTATGCCGCGGGACTCTACAACGAATTCGAGATACTCGACGACTGTCATATCGAGGTAGAGTGGCACGCCTTCGGGCAGGTACCCGACGACGGATTTGACGCCGACGGGATCCATGACGACATCCTTGCCGTCGAGGACCACCCTACCCTCGCTCGGCCTGTGGTAAGCGGTAAGCACCTTCATTATCGTCGTCTTGCCCGCCCCGTTGGGACCGAGCAGGCCGACGACCTTGCCGTCGCCTACGGAAAAATCGACGCCTCTGACAGCCTCGAAGGCCCCGTAGCGTTTGACGAGTCCAGCAACTTCTATCACTTAAGCCCCCAGGGTGTACCCGCGGCCTCGCATGGAGCCGTGGGAAAATCGTTTCTAAACAAGCGAAAAAGCGCAGTGGTTACGAAGAGGGGATCGGTTCAGTCGACGTTTTCAATCGGCAAGCACAAGCGGTCTTTCGACAACACGGTGTCTGGAAAAATCGATCTGGCCTCATCGAGCAGGATCCTGAGTTCCTGGTCGGCGTACCGCGGGCTGTAATGGATCAATGCAAGCTTTTTGACGTTACCCGCATCCTTCGCTATTGTCGCCGCCTGCATCGCGGTCATATGCTTCTTCTCGATCGCCGTCGCCATCAGTTCCTTCTCGAACATCCCTTCGCAGACGAGCAGGTCAGAACCGGCGACTTCCTGCGATATCTCCGGGAAGTACAACGAATCGGTCACGTAGCTTACCTTGCGTCCCGCCCTCGGCGGGCCTAGCACATCGGAAGGGCTTATCTTCATTCCGTCGAGGGCTTCTACGGTCTCGCCCGCCTGCAACCGTGACCATAGCGGCCCCATCGGTACTGAAAGCTCTTTGGCTTTGTCCGGATGGAAAATGCCCGGCCGTTCGTCTTCCTCTAGCGCGTACCCGTAGCACGTCTTGGTGTGGCGGAGCGGGAAGGCGCGGACGCGGAAACCATCCCCTTCGTAGCACACCGCGGGCGCCTGCACTTCCTTCACGATGATCTCGTAATTGATGTACATGTCGAGGACGCGACGGCTCGAGTCGATATACTCGGCGATCTTTGGCGGACCATAGATGTACAGGGGGTCGTCGCGATCTACCTGGCTGGACAGCATAAGGAGGCCGGGAAGTCCCGTCACGTGATCGGCGTGCGTATGCGAGATGAATATTGCGTTGATTTTCTTCCAGCGCAGGTTGAGCCGCCGCAACGATACCTGAGTGCCTTCCCCCGCGTCAAACAGGAAAAGATCCCCTTCGCGCCGGAGAAGCATGCTTGTAAGGTGCCGATGCGGCAACGGCATCATGCCGCCGCAGCCGAGGATGAATGCTTCGAGGTTCATTTGGACTACTATACGAAAAAAGCGCCGGCTTAGGCAATCGAGAGGAGGCGCTTTCCGCGGGACCATAGCGATGGCCGTCGCGATGGTCTTGCCCATAGCTCCGGTTTCATGCGATTATCCGTGGATGCTTGAATTCACGGACCTCGGGTTGAGCGACGCGGTAGCACAGGCCTTCGCCACGCTAGGGTTCGAAACACCGACCGAAATACAGAAAGCCTCGATCCCGGTAGTAGCGGCCAAACGCGACGCGTATATAAGTTCCGCCACCGGTACCGGCAAAACCTTCGCCTACCTCGCGCCGATACTGTCCCTCCTCGATTTGTCGGAACCGACGGTGCAGGCGATTATCGTCACACCGACGCATGACCTGGCCGCCCAGATAGAGCGCGAGACGATCCGCCTGTCCGAGGCGGCGGGGCTCAATGTCAGGGTCGTGTCAGCCTTGGGATCCATCCCCTTGAAACGGCAACTCGACCGGCTCGGCGATAAACCCCATATCGTCGTCGGTTCGGTCGGACGTATCAGGGACCTCGCGCTCGGCGGACACCTGAGCCTGTCGTCGTGCGTCTGGGCGGTCCTGGACGAGGCGGACCGGCTGTTCGAAAACGAGGCGATCGACACGAGCGCCGAATTGTTGACAGCGCTCCCAGCGACCTGCTCCAGGGTGCTCGTATCGGCTACCCTTCCCAACCGGACGCTCGAGCGTTCGGCCGCTTGGTTCCGGGACCCGGTCAAGCTTGTGATCGATCCTTCCGAGGCCCTCAGGACCTCAATCGAGCATTGGTGCTTCCATTCTTCGTCACGCTCCAAGCTCGACATGCTCAGGCGTTTCGAAGCCGCTGTCAAACCGGAACGTTGCCTTCTGTTCGCTTCCACAAATGCCTCGGTGTTCACTATCCAGCGTCGCCTCGATTACCTGGGCTTCCCGGCCGCCGTGCTCAAATCCGACAAGGACGGGGTCGAGCGCCGGGACGCCCTGAACGAATTCACGAGCGGCGCAGCGCGCTGGCTCATTACGACCGACCTCGGCGCGCGCGGATTGGACCTTCCCGACGTCTCCCACGTAATCAGCTTCGACCTGCCGGAAGAGCCTACGGTGTATATGCACCGGGCCGGCAGGACAGGCAGGGCGGGCAAGCGCGGTGTATCGGTGGCGATAGCCGATCTTGTCGAATTGCGAAGGGCGTCAAAGATCGCCGTCCGGTACAATTTCCCATTTGTATGCAAAATCCTCGATTCCGGCGTCGTCCACGACATCGAGCCGGAGAACTTCTTCGCGCTCGCGGAAGAGGAAGAAGCCGCCCGCAAGGATGTCAAGCTGGAAGGAACGAAGCGCAACGAGCCCCGGAGACGCAACGATTCGATGTCCCGCCAACGGCCCGCTCCCAGGGGCGGCGACAGGCCTGTAACCGAACGTATACCCGGCGACCGTATTCCAGGGGGACGCCCTTC
>CAZKJA010000427.1:0-3051 GCA_964552925.1 uncultured Treponemataceae bacterium | reverse complement strand
TCTTCCTGGTCTGTCTCGCGCTGCTTTGGGTTTTCCAGACCAAGACCTCCGAAGGTAGAGCCATCTGCCTTACGGGCGGCAACAAGACGGCTGCCCGCCTTGCCGGCGTACAGGTATCGCGCGCAATAGTCGTGATCTATACAATTTGCGGCTTGATGGCGGGCGTGGGTGCCATCGTGCTTTTTTCCCGAATCACCACGGCGGCGCCTGTGATCGGGGCGGGGTATGAGACCAACGCTATCCTTGCCGTCGTTGTGGGAGGGACGACGCTCAAGGGCGGAAAGGGAAGCGTCCTGCGCACGGTGATGGGCGTCCTCCTGGTCATACTCATGTCAAACTGTCTCGATCTCCTGGGTGTCTCGTCATACCTGCAGTATGCGGTCAAAGGCGCGATACTTGTCTTCGCCATCTGGCTCGACAACCGCAAGCAAGCATAGGAGAAGCTGCCATGAACAGATCGGGACTAGGAGAATCGTTGTACAAGCTCGTGACCAAGCAAAAGGCTTTCATCGCGATCCTCGTGATGTTGGTGGGCATGCTTTTTTCCGGTACCAACTTCTATACGGCGTACAACCTGCTGGACATGCTCAATTCGACTTCAATCCTGCTCATCCTGTCATTCGGGGTCACACTGACAATCATCAGCGGTGGTTGCGATCTTTCGATTGGCGGGATCCTTGTCGTTTCGGGAATCGTCGCCATCAAGCTGATGGATATAATGCCGATGTGGCTCGCGATCCCGATCGCCATACTGTCCGGTACCGCAGTCGGGTTCATCAATGGATTTCTCGTCGTGAAGCAGAAAACCGAACCCTTCATAATAACCCTTGGCATGGGGCTGTTGCTGACGGGCATCGCCCAGCAGCTCACCGATGCCCATCCTGTCCCTGCCAAGAATCCCGACTTCATGATGATAGGGAACGGGGATGTCCTGGGAATCCCGAACCTCGTATTGATAATGCTCGTATGCTTCGGCATCAGCTTCTGGCTCATGCGGTATACCCAATTCGGCCGGAACCTATACGCGATAGGCGGCGATTATGATGTGGCAAGGTATTCGGGAATCGATGTCATCCGCACCAAATGGCTCGGATTCGTGATAAGCGGAGCCGCCGCGGGTCTGGCCGGCGTGTTGCTGTCCTCGAAGCTCAACACCGGCTCAGCCGTCTATGGCGAGACGACCGCCCTTGTGGTCAACTGCGGCGTCGTTGTCGGAGGCACCTCCTTCGCGGGCGGCATCGGAGGCATTCCCCAGTCGGCCCTGGGCTTGCTCGTCTTCGGGTTGCTCGATAACAGCATGAACATGCTGGGCATAACTTCCTATTACCAAGTCATGCTCAAAGGCGCGGTAATAGTGGGAATCATATGGTTGGATTGCTTCGCCAATAAACGACGGCGCGAGTTCGTCTGAGAAGCCGCCTCCGGGCAGCATCTTTAAAAGTACGTATAATTTTCCCTCGCATGAGTCGACGTTGGAAATCCGTCAAGGGAAGGAGTGGGCCCATGGAAAGCTCGACGATCCAGCGCATCCGGAACCTGGGATGCAGCCAAAAAATATTGACGCTAAAGCAGCAGATGCTCGACGAGCCGCGCTATCTCTCGATTGAGCAGGCGCGGATAGTGACGGATTATTATAAACGCAATCCTGACAAACCCCGCAACATCCAGAGGGCGGAGGTTCTGGCCGAAACCATGCGCACACTCCGGATCAGGTTGGATCCGCTCGAAATTGTTGTCGGCAACCGTACCGCCGGCGTCAGGGCAGGCGTGGTCACGCCGGAAGCGGGCATTTCCTGGGTCGATGCGGAGATCGAGAACCTGCACAGCCGCCCGCAGGACAAGTTCAACGTCCGCCCGGAGGATATCGAAACATTCCGCCGCGACATCCTGCCGTTCTGGAAGGGCAAGTCGCTCGAGGACCGGGTAAAGGAACTGCTCGGCGAGGAGATCGGCGCCATCGGCAAGGTCGCGAAAATCAACCAGACCGACCATGCCCAAGGGCACATCTGCCCGGACGTCACCCGCTGGCTGGCTTTCGGGCCAAAAGGCATCCGGGATGATATAGCCTCACGGCTGCCGGGCGCGTCGCCAGCGGCGGCTGGCTTTTACCGGGGCGAGCTTATAGTACTCGAGGCGGCCATGGACTTCATGCGCCGGTACGCCGCCTTGGCCGAAGAGATGGCAGGGCGGTCGGAGCTGGAAAGCAAACGGCGTAACCTCCTGGACGTCGCCGAACGCTGCTCAAGGCTTTCGACCCAGGCGGCCGCCAGCTTCCACGACGCCGTCCAATCCCTGTGGTTCCTCTTCGTCCTCCTGCACCTGGAGTCGAACGCTTCCTCGTTCTCGCCGGGCAGGATGGATCAGTACCTGCTTCCATACTACCGACGGGACATTTCCGAGGGGAAGATGGACGAGGAAAGCGCCCTGCAGATAATCGAGGCGCTCTGGCTGAAATTCAACCAGATCGTCTACCTGCGCAACTCAGGCAGCGCCAAGTACTTCGCCGGCTTTCCCATAGGCTTCAATATCGCGTGCGGCGGTTTGACGCGGGATGGCGAAGATGCTTCGAACGATCTTTCCTACCTATTCCTCAAGGCGCAGGCAGATATCGGCCTTCCCCAGCCGAACCTGTCGGCGCGGCTCTCCGAAAAATCCTCGGAGGAGTTTGTAAGGGAATGCAGCCGGGTCATAGGACTGGGCAGCGGCATGCCACAGATATTCAACGACGAGAGCATAATCCCGGCGCTGGAGGCGAAGGGAATCTCCCACAAGGACGCGATGGACTACGCAATCGTCGGCTGCGTGGAGCTGAGCACCCAGGGAAACAACCTCGGCTGGAGCGACGCCGCAATGTTCAACATGGTCAAGGCCTTGGAGTTGACGCTCAACAATGGCGTGTGCCTTCTCAGCGGCAAGCGCATGGGGCTCGATCTGGGCAATCTTGCCGATTTCCGGACGTATGGTGAGCTGGAGGATGCCTACCGCCGTCAGATGGACTATTTCATCGACAGGATGATGCTTGCCTGCGCTGTGGTCGACCGGCTCCACGCG
>CAZKJA010000426.1:0-3058 GCA_964552925.1 uncultured Treponemataceae bacterium | reverse complement strand
GGTAGCAGTACCGGGCGGGGCGGGTCCGCAGCGGCCGTATCGTCACGTCCCGGCTTTCGATTGAAGCGTTGTCGCTTAGCAGCGTGATTTTACGGAATCCGCGCGCGCCCAACGTACCAACAAGCCTGTAATCGGCCGACATGAACGCCTCCGTGGATTCCAGCTCCGCTGCGAGTCCGATCGGGTTCATTGCCGCCTGGATAATTTTTCCCGTATCCCGCAGCGCGTGCTCGCGCGCCGCCGGATCCCAGCCGAGGGTGAAGAGCCTGGCGCCATCAAACGCTTCGTCCGACACGATAATGCGCGCGGCCTCGTCGAGCGGTCGGTCGCCCCGGATTCCGGCGACCATGGAAGCCGAGGCGTCGATGACTACAGCGTCTCCCCGCCTGGCCGCCGCTGGCGGGAAGGCGGCGATCGCGAGGCCGATGATTAAGGCGCAAGCGGCGTCGATGGCTGTGTCATTGTGCAGTCGGAAGGCGCGCAGCAAGGCTGTGCTCGGCGCGCTGGCGGGACGCGGCGACAGCAATTGGTGCGGGTATACAAGATGTTTACGAAAGCGCAGGGCCACGAACATCAATAAAACGACAGGCACCAGCAAACCCGCGATGGCTCCTGCCGCGGTGGAAAGCGCTTCAGGCATACAGCCGCTCCAGGATGTTCCAGTATACCGGCGAACGTGGAGCGCCCGCGTCGAGGCGGCTGTAGCACGAACGAGGGAGGGACGCGAGCCTTTGGTCGCGCTCCAGCTCGGACGAGCGGTACAAGGTTTCGTCGGAGGCTGTCCACGGTACCACTATGATGGAACCCGTCTCCGGGTCGCGGACCTCTACCTCGCCTCGCCCGCCGGCGACGGTGTCGAATGGAGTGCCGCAGCGCACTATGAACAGCGTACCGGAAGCCGGCGATCTGAGCGTGGGCACGGGTTCGTGGAAGTCGGAAAACACGAATACCCGCCGCTGGCGGCCCCGGGAGCGCCATTGGTTGTACGAGCGCGCGGTATCGGTGATTCCTTCGAAGACGAGCGCGGACAGGACCGATTCCACGGCGTTGTAGGAGCCCCTCGCGCCGGCCGCCGTGCTTCTGCCCGAGAGCGCTTCGGCGAAGGTCCACAGCCTGACCCCGAGTCCGAGCGACAGGAGGATGAAGGCGAGGGAACCTATGAACGCGCGGTACTCGTCGGCTGGCGCGCAGGCCATGCTCGCCGAAGAGTCGACAAGGAAGGCGACCTCGTCGTCGGCCTCGTCGTAGAATTCCTTGACGAAGGCCCGGTCGGTGCGACCGAACAGTTTCCAGTCTATCGAACGCGGATCGTCGAAGCCCTGGTATTCCCGGATGTTCTTGAGGTCGTAGCTGGAGCCCGAGCGACGGTACATCGGATCCCTCGCTGTAATGGAACGGGGCAGGCGGCTGCGGAGGTCGCGCCGGGCGAAGGCCGAGGCGATCGACTGGCAGTCCGGATCCACGAACTTCATGC
Source organism: uncultured Treponemataceae bacterium (assembly GCA_964552925.1). Classification (GTDB taxonomy): domain Bacteria; phylum Spirochaetota; class Spirochaetia; order Treponematales; family UBA12059; genus SZUA-370. Next base: position 1,584 of record CAZKJA010000426.1, on the reverse strand, counting down.
GCGCTTCCGCCCGCGGTCCAAGGCGAACTCCTTGGCGGCCTCGGCCCTGACGGCGTCGAGGATGTCGTCGACGCCGACCCCGTCCGCCTCCGCGTCGAAGTTGAGTATCACGCGATGCGCCGCGATGTCGGAGAGGAGCTCGTCGACGTCGTCGAACGAGATGTTGGGACGGCCGGATATGGCGGCCTTGGCTTTTGCCGCCGCGAGGAGCGAGATCGCCGAACGGGGGGACGCGCCGTATGACACGTAGCGGCGGACGAGTTGTACGGGCGAGCGGTCGGGGTGGCTGTGTTCGACAATCCTCGCTATGTACGAACGGACGCCGTCGGGAACCGCAACCTCGCGCGCCAGTTCGCGCCACGAGGCGATCGCCGCGGTCGAGCGGATCGCTCCGGCCGGTTTCGAAGCGGCATGGCCAGGAGCCGTCCTTGTCGTCGGATCGAGGTCCATGATGCCGAGCAATGCGTGGAAGTCGGGCATGGCGAAGCGTAGTTTCATGAAGAAGCGGTCTATCTGGGCCTCGGGCAGTGGATACGTGCCCTCGAGCTCTATGGGGTTCTGCGTCGCTATCACGAAGAAGGGATCGGGCAGGGGATGGACCTCGCCGAGGAATGTGACCTTTTTCTCTTCCATCGCCTCGAGGAAAGCGGACTGGGTCTTTGGCGTGGCGCGGTTGATCTCGTCGCCGAGCACGACGTTGGAGAAGATAGGGCCCTTGTAGAACGTGAACGACCTGCCGCCGGGGCCGTCGGACAGGAGGTTCGAGCCGATGATGTCCAGCGGCATCAGGTCCGGCGTGAATTGAACGCGGCTGAAACCGAAGCCGAAGTAGTCCGCCCAGGTCCTCGCCAGCGTCGTCTTGCCGAGCCCGGGAGCGCCTTCGAGGAGGACGTTCCCGCCCGACAGGAACGCGATGAAAAGCCGCTCGAGCAAGGTTGGGCAGCCGAGCACGCGCCTTCCCACGTACGCGGTGTAATCGTCGTACAACGACGCGAGCGAGGCGAGTTCCCGTTCAAATTCCTCTGTTTTCATGGATGCTCCAATAGCCGAAACGATATACCGTCGCCACCACGAGCGCGGCAAGGGCACACAGGTTGAGCGCCGTGCCGACGAGCGGCAGGGCGGGGAAGGGCGAGAGGGCGGCGGCGATGTTGAAGGCCGAGTGCCATGTCCAGGCGGCCAGGAACGAGAAGGCGACTATCGGTAGCCGCAGCGATTTTCCGCCGGGAAGCGCTTGGGTGGCGAGCGCGTAGAGCGCGGCGGCGCCGGCGTGTATTGGCACCGCGTACCCGAGCCGCCAGTACGCGTCGAGCGTGGGAAACCTGGTTATGTAGGCGGCATTCTCGAGCGCGGCCGCCATGCAGGAAGCGAGCACGCCGAGGGTGGCCAGGCTGGGTCGCAAGCGCGGAGTCCGTATCAGGAAAGCGGCCGCCAAGGCCAGGCACAGCCTGAGCGCCTCCTCGATTCCCGCGTTGGCGGCGAGCGCCGCGGCGGCAGGAAACCTCCCTAGCAGCGGACTTGCAACGAACTGCCCCAGCCGCATGGCGTACCACAGGAGGACTCCGATGGCAACGGCGATAACAA
>CAZKJA010000425.1:0-3061 GCA_964552925.1 uncultured Treponemataceae bacterium | reverse complement strand
AGGCTCGAGGAGCGGCTCGCGGGCACCGGTATCAAGGCCTTTACCGGAGCGACGGTGATGGAGATGGATGTCTCCGGCGAGCGGAAGGTCCTGTACTGCTACTCGGGCGGCCTTGGCGTGCTCAGGATCACGGCGCGCGCGCTGATCCTCGCGATGGGCTGCCGCGAGAGGAATCGCGGCAACATCCGCATACCCGGGGACAGGCCGGCCGGGGTCTATACCGCCGGCCTCGCCCAGCGCCTCGTTAACATCGAGGGCCTGGTGCCCGGCAAGGAAGTCGTAATAATCGGCTCGGGCGACATCGGACCCATCATGGCGCGCAGGATGAGCTGGGTCGGCTGCAAGGTGCACGCGGTCGTCGAGATCCTGCCGTACCCCTCCGGGCTTACTCGCAACATCGTCCAGTGCCTGCACGACTTCGGCATCCCGCTGTACCTTTCGCACCTGACGACCAACATAATCGGCAAAGACCGCGTCGAGGGCGTCGAGATCACGCCGATAGAGAACGGCGCCATCCAGGTGGAGAAGGCGTTTACCATCGCCTGTGACACAGTCCTTCTGTCGGTGGGGCTCGTGCCCGAGAACGAACTGTCGAAGACGGCCGGCATCGAGCTCAACCCGATGACGAACGGCCCGCAGGTCGACTCGATGCTCATGACAAACGTGCCCGGCGTATTCGCGTGCGGCAACGTGCTCCACGTGCACGATCTTGTCGACTACGTTGTCGAGGAATCGAGGCGGGCGGGATCCCACGCCGCGCGCTGGCTCAAGGGCGGACGGCCGAAGGACGAGGCCCGCGTCAAGACAGGCGCCAACATCCGTTATTCGGCGCCGGGCCGCGTAGACCTGCATGAGGTCAACAAGCTGTACATGCGGACGCTCATAGTCAAGAACGACGCGACGCTCGAGGTGAAGGTGAACAACCGCGTAGTCAAGAGCGTGAAGAAGAGCCACATCCAGCCGTCCGAGATGATAGCCTTGGAGCTGGGTCCCAGGGACCTGGAGTCGGCGGCGCTCACGCCCGAGCCCGTCGTCGAAGTTTCGATAACGTAAACCAAAGGAGCGCGCGGTGAGCGAAGGACTTGTTTGCATAACGTGCCCGATGGGCTGCCACCTGAAAGTCGAGCGCCTGGAGAATGGCGAGCTCGCGGTCACCGGGAACCGATGCGTCCGGGGCGTCAGGTACGCCACCGAGGAGTTGCTCGCCCCCAGGCGCGTCGTGAGCGCGACGGCCGCTCTTGCCGGCGGCGCGGAGGCCAGGGCGGCGAGGCTTCGCGACCTGGCCGTGGTATCACGGCTGCCCGTCCGCACCAGTGTTCCGTTCCCGAAGGGCGACGTCCCGGGCCTTCTCGAGGCTATCTACGCGCTCAAGGTGGAGTTGCCGGTCGCGCGCGGAGACGTGCTCATCAAGGATTACAAGGGCTCCGGCGTCGACGTGATCGCCACCCGTACGCTCAGGGCATGATATGATGCCGTGCAATCGCGCCTTCGGGTGCAACCGCGCGGCGGTTTTCCCGTCTATCTCCATGTAGTGCTGCGGAGGCAGGCGGAATACAAACGTGCAAGAATTGGGGATGCCATGGAAAAAAGTGTTTCGGCTGCCGCTCAGGTTATCATCGCGATCATCCCGATAGTCGCCATCGTGATGGGATGCACCGTCGTGTTCTTCTACCTGCTGTGGAGCCACCGCGAGCGCATGCTGAGGATAGAGAAGGACTCGTACTCTCCAGAGCCGCTCGACCTTGACATGTTCAGCCTGCTTTCTGGAATTCTCATGGTCGCGGTCGGGCTCACGCTCACAATCGTGTTCATCGCGATGGCGTCCGTCGGTTTCACCCTGCTCGGCGGCTTGATTCCGCTGTCCGTCGGGATCGGTTTGCTGGTTTTCAACTTGATGCGCCGTACCCGCCGCCAGGCATGAATCCGATCGGGCCGGAATCGGCCGACGAGGACATACTCGACCGGGTGCTCGACGGCGACTCCGAGTCGTTCTCGATCCTGGTCCGGCGGTACCAGCGCAGGATATTGCACCTCGGGTTCGGATTCTTCAGGAACCGCGACGAGGCCGAGGACTTCGCGCAGGATGTGTTCTTGAAGGCGTACGCGGGACTGGCCGGCTTCAAGGGCCGTTCCAGCTTCTCGACCTGGCTGACGCGTATCGCGTACAACACCGGCATAAACGCGAAGCGCAGAGCCGGCCGCTACGAGCCGCTGGATTCCGACCCGGTGGATGCGCGGTCGCTGTCGCCCGAAGATGCGCATATTCGGTTCGAGACCGCGGCCGCGCTTGGCAGGGCGATGACGGTGTTGCCCGAGCGCTACACTGTGTGTCTGGATCTGTATTTCCGCGAAGGCCTCAGATACGAGGATATAGGGGTGGTGACCGGATTTCCCGTAAACACCATCAAATCGCACGTGTTCAGGGCAAAGCGTGCCTTGAGGAAGGCGCTCGGCGCCGGGGAGCTCACACCATGACCTGCGATAAATTCCTGGTACTTCTCGATGAACTTGACAACGAGGTTCTGCCCGCAGAGATGGTGGCGCATATGCGTTCGTGCCATGCCTGCGCGGGCGAGATCGCCGTGCTCGCCAAGGCGCTCCGCTTGCACCGTTTGCCCGAAGCCGCCGGCGCTGTCGATATGGCGCCGCGGGTCTTGGCCCTTCTGCCCTTCACGCCCGCGCCTCGCCGATCCCTGTCAATGCGTGAATGGGCGGTTCCGGGCATCCTCATTTTGGCGTCGATGGTAATCGTCCCGATGTTGGCGGAGTTCAGGGATCTCAAAACCGTCTATGGCGACGTATTCACTTTCCCGTTGGCCATGGCCCTCGGGAGCGCGGTGACCTTGTACGCCGGCATCTTCATACTTGGCCACCTGGACGATTTTTCAAGGCGCTTCAGGGACTTCCGGACGACGCGGGTCTGATGCTACCGGGTTTCCGTATGAGAGGCCCAAGAGACAAGCCTCTTGGGCCTCGAACTCAGACGCCTTCCTTGACTATCTCTATTTTGATTCCCTCGTTCTGCGCGTCCGACTCCTTGGGGGGTACGGTGACGCGGAGG
>CAZKJA010000424.1:0-3082 GCA_964552925.1 uncultured Treponemataceae bacterium | reverse complement strand
CATAATCTCCCTTGATCTGCGGCCAGACAGTCGCCTTGATCTTGTCCGAGATGGCCTTGAGCTCGGCTGGCGTGAAGTTCACCACCACGGTGCCGTTGTCGGCGAGCATCTTCTCGTACTCGGCTGTCTCCTTCGGGGCCGCAGCGAACCGCGCTTTTTCCATCGCCAAACCGGCCGCTTCGAAGACTTTCTTGTCGGCAGCGCTCAGCTTCTTGTACGCGTCAAGGCTGATGTACAGGAACCAGAGTTCAAGATGGGTGTTGACGGGGAGGTAGACCTTAGTCAGGTCACGGAAGCTCGACCAGTACCCTTCGGCGCCCGAACCGACGGCGCCGTCGACGATGCCGGTCTGCCATGCGGTGAACGCCTCCGAGAATGCGATCGGTGTAGCCATAAAACCGAGGGCATCGGCGGTCTTCTCGAACGACTTGATGCCTGGTACGCGAACTTTCATGCCTTTGCTCGCCATGCCCTTGGGATCCTTGGGCATCTTTGACAGTGCGATGCCGCCGAAGTACTTCGGATACAGGCCGAGCACCTTGATCCCTTCCTTCTCGAACATCTTGTCCACGGCCTTCATGAGGGGGCCGTCATGGGCGAAGACGACGGGTATCTGGTCGAAACCATCGACCAGATACGGCGCACTAGCGATGCCCAGAGCCTTGGTCACATTGGTACCCGCAGGAGCGAGCTGCATCTCAATGTCGCCAAGGCCGACGCGCTCCTGGACTACCGTGTAGTTGCCCAGCTGGCTCGCCGGGTAGAGCTGGACCTTGATCCGGCCGGACGTGCCCTTTTCTATGGCCGCGGCAAAGACCTTCATGTCGTCGTCGGTCGGTGTACCGGCCGGGCGAACATGAGCGAGTTTGAACACCTTCTGGGCGTACACCGACGGTGCGGCAAGCGCGAGGATGGCGATCAACGCCAGGAAAATACGGATTCTCTGGTTCTTCATGTCGTGCTCCTTCTATCAAATCAACGTATGTATGGTGTCGGATCTGCCTAACCAGCGAGACCGACAAGCCTTGGAAGCCACAGCGAAAGATCGGGCCAGAAGGTGGTGAGGAATACCACCGGCACATAACCGACCAGCAGGAACACCATCGTCGGCCCGAGTATCTCCTTGAACTCGCATTTGCCCACCCGCATGCCCAGGTACAGGATGCTGGCGTACGGAGGAGTCACTCCTCCCATCGCCAAGTTCACGCCCATGATGGCCGCGAAGTGCACGGGGCTGACGCCAAGTTCCCCCATCAGCGGCAGCAGGAGCGGTGCGCACAGGATCATCCCGGTGACATCGTTGACGATCATGCCGACGATGAACAGAAAGATATTTATCAACACGAGCAACAGCACCTTGTTCGTCGTTATCCCCAGCAGTATCTTCACCAGCGCTTGGGGAACCTGGATCATCACGTAGGTCTGGCTGAGCATCAGCGTGAAGAAGATCATCGTCATGATCGACCCGATCGACTGCCCCGCCTCCCTGCCCAGCTTGACGAGCGTCTTGCCGTTCAGCTCTTTGTAGATGAAGAAACCGATCGGCAGGGCGACCACAGCGCCCACAGCCGCCGCTTCGGTCGGCGTGAAGACGCCGCCGTAGATGCCGCCAAGGATGATGACCGGAAGCGAGAGGCCGGGGATGGCCATCAGGGAACGGTTGATGTTCTGCTTGCGCTGCACCGCCTTGGGGAGCTTCTCCGCGAGCTTCAAGTTGAACCTGCGCGCCCACACCATGTTGATCAGGGAGAAGATGATGATGACCGCGATGCCGGGGCCGACGGTTGACAGGAAGGCGGCAAGGATCGAGGTGTCGGTCACCCAACCGTAGAAGATCATGATGATGCTCGGCGGTATCAGCAAACCGAGGATCGAGGAGACGGTGACCAGGGAAGTCGCGTACCCGCGGGGATAACCCTGCTCGACCATGCGGGGTATCAGGATGGGACCGGTCGCGGCGACGCCGGTGAAGCCGGAGCCGGAGATAGCGCCGATGATGCCGCACGTGACGACCGCCACCACGCCGATGCCGCCCTTGATGCGGCCGACGAAGATGTCGACGAAGTTCAGGAGGTGCTTGGCGATGCCGCTGCCGCCGATCAGCATGCCCGCGAGGATGAACAGGGGGCTGCCCAACAGCACCAGGCCGATGCTCTGGTTGAAGCCCCACAGCATCATGCTCTTCATCGAGGCGCCGCCGAAGATCGCCATGAAACCGAGCGCTCCGCCGAAACACCATGGCAAGGGGACGCTCATCATCAGGAGAAACACGAGTACTACGACATCCAGTGCAACTATGGTCAACATGCCGGCCCCCTACGCTTGCGCGCCCTTCGTAAGCTTGAGTTCATTGATCCGGTCGATCAGCTCTACGATCGAGAAAAAGGTCATCAGGACGAGGCCGATGAATATGGCGCTTTCGCCCAGGAACATCGGGAGATACAGGAGGTCGCTGAGCTTCCATTTCGACAGGGAATACGAGAAGAACCAGAATGCCCAGTAACTGGTCCATATCCCCACGAGCACGGAGATGACCATTCTGGCAACCCGGAAAAGCGCGAGGCTCCTGTCTTTCTTGATGTAGAGCACCAGCACCCCACAGTCGATGTGGTTGCGCTCCTTGGAAGCGGAACTGCCGCCAAGGAAATACAGCCAGATCGCAGGGAAAAGGAGCATCTCCTCGATACCCATCAGCGGCGCCTGGAACACGTATCGCAGGATCACCTGGGCGGTTACCAGAAGCGGGATGACCATGAGCAGTACCAGGATTATCCTGTCCTGGACCGCGCCGATCACACGTACCAATCGGCTTTGGGACAAACTGTTCATCATCAACGCCCCTCCTCAATAAAGAAAACAATTGATATCGATCTTAAGCTGACTACCTGTTGGACATTTGAACTTTCTGCATAATAGCGCACTCTGTTAATTTGTCAATAAAAAAAACATACAATCAGAGTGCTGCCACACCTGCTTTGACAAACCGCCGATCCGGCATGATACTGGTGGCAAACGGGCATGGACATCACTTGAACAATCGATTTCGCCCGCTCCCGATGGATCCACCGATCCGAGCGCGAGC
>CAZKJA010000423.1:0-3083 GCA_964552925.1 uncultured Treponemataceae bacterium | reverse complement strand
AAGCCGGCGTTTCACTGACTTCGCGTCGCCCCTGCGGGCCGCGATCCGCCTGGCTTCCTCCTCGAGGCTTTGCACGCCGATGCTCAGCCTCGTTACACCGCCGTCTACCAGGCGTTCGAGCATCTCTGCGGAGGCATCCTCCGGGTTCATTTCCACGGTCCATTCCAGAGGGGTCTTCTCGTTGGCATCCATTCCAGCTCCGATACTGTCGAGCAACGCGGCTATAGTTGCCGGGGGAAGAACCGTTGGAGTGCCACCGCCGATATACACGGTTCCCCATGAATCCGGAACAAAACGCTTTACCAGCCATCCAAGGTGCTTTTGTATAGCCTGCAACCACAATTCCGACAAGCTTTCCAACTCTGGAACAGGATGGACGGCGCTATGGAAATCGCAATAGCTGCACTTGGACGAACAAAAAGGAACGTGGATATACAATGACGGAGCATACGGCCGTGCCGGCACCAACGTCGCCTACAAGCTCGAGAAGCGATCGAGTGGCCAGTACCGGACGAGTATCTTTCCGATCAAATCACGCGAATTCACCGTGCCAAAATATCTGGAATCTGCGCTCGATGTCCTGTTGTCCCCCACGACGTAATATTCATCGGGACCTAGCAGCAATTCCCCATGGGTTCCCGATAACGGCATCCCTTCATCCCAATTATCCGGAACATCAACAGGACCGATATCGTACCTCGCATCCGTGACTTCGTATTCCGTCAGAAAATGGGAAGACCCTTTGGATTTGACCTGGACTATGAATCCGTTCATCTTGACCGTATCGCCTGGAATTGCGACGACTCTTTTGATAACCGGAGCTTCGAATGGTGTCTTCATGGCCGGAAGCCCTATGCGTTGGAACGTCACATAGCGGATGACGGAATCGATGAACCGGATGTACCAGGTGTGGTCGGGACAAGAAGGCAATCGTTGGAGCACGATATCGCCGCGCCGGGGTGCACGGAACAACCCGTGCCGACCGCTGATGGGATTCAGCAGGCCGTATGCTGACGAAAGGACTATGACGCGTTCTTTGGGAACGAGGGTCGGCGCCATCGACGATGACTCGACTATGCGCGTTTTCATGATATACGCGGAAAAAAACTCATACACAAAAAAGAGCAAGACCATCAAGCGAAAAAACTTGAACACTCTTCCGCGCCGTCGTCTGGCATCCTCGAATGATTGCACCCGCTTCATGGCGTTACCGTATGGCTCCCCACCTGCTGAAAGGCCAGTATATCAACAGCGCATGCCCCAGGACTTTTTTCCTCGACACGGCACCGAACCAGCGGGCGTCCTTGGAATTGTCCCGGTTGTCGCCCATCGGGAAAACCCTGCCTTCAGGGACATACCATCCGGCTTCGATCCTCCGTTGCTCGGAAACGATACGTCCGTCGTGAGGATAGGCTTCGGCGAGTTCTTCCATCCTGGCGGCATTGAAGGCCAACTCGTCGTATTGGTTGTACGGAGGCAATGCCGACGATGGGACGATTCCCATGTCCATCTCAGCGGCCACCCTGCCCGCGTCCTTTATGCTCCGGTAATCTTCCGGTTTTACCATGCGGCGGAGAGGATACGCAAACGCGTCCAGGCGCTGGTATTCGCGCTCGGCAAGCCACGATTCAGAGCCTTTGAACAGAAAGCTGACTTCACCATCGACGACCCGTATAGTGTCTCCATCGACGCCTATTGCACGCTTTATAAGATAGTGCACGCGCGGTTGACCGGCCTCATCCAGGTCGATGTCGACAAGCGTTATCGTCGCCATATAGATGAATTGCTGCAATATGGTGAACACGGGGCCTTTGGAGAGGTAGGAGGGATTTTCGAAGACTATTACCTCTCCGCGCGCGGCGCTTCTCATCCCCGGGAATTTGACCATACCCGGCAACAACTCCGGTCCGTACGACAGTTTGTCCACGAATATCATGTCGCCGATTTCGAGGGTCCCGGACATCGAGCCCGATGGTATGCGGTACATCTGGAACAGGTACTGGTTGATAAGCAGCACCATGCAGACGGCCCACAGGATCGCCTCGATCCAGTCGCGCAGCCAGTGCTTTGCTTGCTGTTTCATCTTCTGGGCAAGCCGATGCTTGAGCCTCAGGGTCAAGTACCGTTCGGTGAATGCCTGCAAGTTGTCAAAAATGTCGGCTTTTTCATTCATCGAACCGAGGCTACCATCTTTCGATCGCGTTGACAAGTCTCGCCACGGACTCATATAATCCCGCGATGAAAGAAGATACGAGGATCACCCAGCGGGATATCGACGAGGCGGCAGTCCGTCTCAAACCCATCCTGGGCATCAAACCCGGCCATTATCTCGCCATAGTATTTGGCATAATCCTTCTTGCGATAGCGTTCATGGTCTTGGTTTTTCCCGGGATCAGGAAAAATGGAAGGGTTTTCACGTTCATGGTGGATCCTCCCGGCTCGGCAATATATATCGATGGGGTGTACCGCGGTCATTCCCCGTGTTCCGTTTTCGTACCTTCCGGCGACAGGACGTTGCTCGTCGTCAGGCCTGGTTTCAAGGCGCATGAAGCGGCCTTGGTTTCCCGTGGCCGCTTCTTCGGTACACTCTTTGTGCCTTCCCGCTCCAAAATGTCGCTCGAACTTATTCCTGTGGATGGAAATTCCGTATTGAAAAAGGGCATGGCGAGCTATGCATCCTGGGCATTGGCCGGCACCCCTAGCGAAGCGTACCAGATCCCCATGGAGCTATCCGAGGCAGCGACAGCGGCGACGATAGTCCCTGGCTTGAAAATTCCCAGTGGATTTGCCGGAACAGCCCTTTCCTTCGCTCGCCACGCGCAGTCGCTTAGAGACGCGTCGCGGGCGGTCGCCATCGTATACGGCGGGTCCGCGGCCATCGGCCCTCTCGCCTTGGGCCGCCTCGTGGTTGAGTTACAGTCGGAAATCGCGTCCGACCCGGCTTTGCTCGCGGCTTTCGCGGCCAGCGCCCCCGATGAAATCCGTGAAAAGCTGGAAAAAAACGATTACTTCATAAAGCTGTCGGCGGATCTCCGCAGGCGTAGCGCAAGCGCCGGAAGCCCACCCAAGGGAGCCCGCATATC
>CAZKJA010000422.1:659-3084 GCA_964552925.1 uncultured Treponemataceae bacterium | reverse complement strand
ACCCAGGACATCGCGGATTTAAACTCGGCCTCCGAATATATTTTCTCGTCTATATCGTATGGCCGTAACGGTCGTTGATCGTCTTGAAGTTGTCAAATTCAATCATCGAGGCGCAGGAACCATCCCAGGCAGATAGATCAAGTACAGGTAAGCCAGCAGGAAACACCATAGCTTTCAGGGACAAGTTCATTGCTTATGGTTTCGACGAACCACGTTCTTCCGGCCAGGTCAATTACCGATCGCTCAAGCGCCGGGAACGAATATCGGACTCTTCCCACCCTTCGGTCGCTACGAGGGGAAATGGCTATACTCGAGAGTGCAAGGATACAGCCCTCGAGCACAAAGACGGCTCGCTCAGGGAATAGCGCGAAGAGAACACGAAGCGTTCATACTTCCTACACACAAGCCAATTATATTCTACCTCGGGACCGACGAAAGGTTCAGGACAGGAACGTATCGGGCTATTTGCCAAGGGAGGCAACATGAAACGAAACAGCATTTTCGGAGGCATCGCCATAGCAATGGCATTCGCGATCACTCTCGCCGGTTGCGGTGCGACGGACGTCGTCGCGAGGCTCGCGAATACTTCCTTCGGGGCCGTCGCGGACGCCTCGGAAAGCAGGGTCCGATGGGTAGAAGAGGATTCCGCATGGGCGCTCGCCTCTACCGCGGGAGATACGATCCTCGTATCGACGGATTTCTCCCGCAACACGGCCTCGGGCGGCATGGCCGACATGGACAAGCCCGACGTCGAGTTCGAATTCGACGCGGCTCCCTTCCTCGCCGCCGGCCTCGATGTCGCCAGGCTCCCGGTGAGCGAAGGCATCAAGTACGAGCTGGAGGACAATACCTTCATGCTCCATTTCGAGCTCGGTTCCGAGGCCTTCGCGGCCGACGCCAAGGCTTCCATCAAGGCGACCTTCTCCGAGCTCGTGAGGACGCAACGGGATAAAATCGGCTATCACGAACAGCTCGGCCATTACGGCATCGCCCTAGGGAACGGCAACATGTTCGAGTGGGCCAAGGACATGAAAAAGAACGACAAGGATATCGTCTGGGTACTCAACCCCGAGCCCTTCATGGCGGCTGGCGTCGATCCCGCGAATATCCAGGGTTGGGTATTCGCGAAGGTAGAGGTCATGAACGACAAAGGTGAGATGACTGTCGTCGACAAGCTCCTTAAACCTTTCGACCTATGAGCAGCCCGGTGGAGGCACGCGGATTTTGCATGGAGGAATCTACATGAAACGCATTGTCATTTTCATCGTATTCTTTGTATTGGCGACAGGAATATTCGCCCAGGATATCAGCCTGCCGAAGCCGGGCTCCAAGGCCGGCGTAGACCTTCTGAGCGCCATCCAGAACCGAAGGGCCTCGAAGACTTTCGTAAAGAAAGCCGTACCGTTGGCCGACCTGTCGACGATACTCTGGGCCGGCCTCGGTCCCCGGGGAGTGGACGCGGTATCGAGCGCCACCAAGTCGGGCAGGACGATTTCATTTTCCGGCGACAACTCGTATATCAATGCCTACGTGCTGAGCGACAAGGGAACGTATAAGTATCTACCGGATACGGGTACCCTCAAATCCGTCGGCCAAGCCGATTCACGCGCACTCGTCTCCAGGGCGGCGGTGCCGGACGCCGCGTTCATGATCCTCTTCACCGTCGACACTGCGTTGACGCCGTCGTTCCTGAAGGCGAATCCGGCGCTGTTCCAGCAGATGGCACACGCGACCGCTGGATTCTCGGCGCAGAACATGGCGCTGACCGCGTCTGCCCTGCGGCTCGCGACCGTCGTCCAGTATATGCTCGCTCCGGCCGAAGCGGCGAAAGCGGCCATGCTCGGAAAGGACGAGATAGCGCTCTTCATCATGCAAGGCGGATATACTGAATAGCCGCCCCCTGTTCGGCGCCGGTTCGATCGCGTACTATGCAATGTAGCCGTCCAGGCGCGAGCCGGCGCATTTTCAAGGGAGGTCGGGTTGTCGCAATCGATCCTGATCGTGGATGACGAGCCAAAAATTGTCGCCCTGATCCGGGCTTACCTGGAGACGGCGGGATTCAAGGTAGCGCAGGCTTGCGATGGAAGCGAGGCGCTGGCGGTTTTCCGGACGGCAGGCCCGGACTGCGTCATACTCGATATCAACATACCGGCTATGGACGGCTTGGCCGTCGCCCGCGAACTGCGCAGGGGCTCGGACGTTCCCGTCATCTTCCTGACGGCGCGCGCCGACGAACTGGACCGCGTCGTCGGCCTCGAACTCGGCGCCGACGACTATATCACGAAACCGTTCAGCCCCAGGGAACTGGTCGCGCGCGTCAGGGCCGTGTTGCGCCGTTCCGGAACGCGCGCCGGGGCGGGAGAACCGGGCGAAACGGAACGGTTGTCGCGAGGCGACCTGGAGTTGGCGATCGCGAACAGGACCG
>CAZKJA010000422.1:0-649 GCA_964552925.1 uncultured Treponemataceae bacterium | reverse complement strand
CTTCCGCTGTCCCTGACCTCGATTCAATTCGACGTGCTCGCCCTCATGATGCGAAGGCCGGGAAAAGTGTGGAGCCGGATTGAAATACTCGACAGGACCGCGAGCCCGGCGCACGAAGGGTATGACAGGACGATCGACGCGCACATCAAGAATATCCGGAAGGCCCTCGGCGACGACGCCGAAAAGCCCCGCTTCATAGAGACCGTACGGGGAGTGGGTTATCGCTTCATGGATCAAGGCGATGAGGCTTAAATACAAGCTGTCCATCCTTTTTCTCGCGGTCATCGCGATCGGCACGACCACGACCCTCGTGCTCGTCCGGGGCTCGACCGAGAGCGTGTTCCGGTCCTTCGTCTTCGAGGGCGACATGGAGAAGGCGGAGGCCTATGCGGACATCCTTGCGGAATATCGCCTCGGGAAAGGCTCCTGGGACGGCGTGCAAGAATACCTCGAAGAACTCCCCGAGACCGCGTTGCGCTCCTTCATGTCCGATCGAGTCGTGGTCGCGGATATACACGGCGTGATCATCGCCGACACGGCCGACGAAATACTGCGGACGATACACCCGGGCCGGCACCTGGAACACGGCGTCCCGATACTGACCCTGTCCGAAAAAACGGGAACCGTCCTCGTCGGGTCGATGATCGAT
>CAZKJA010000421.1:0-3084 GCA_964552925.1 uncultured Treponemataceae bacterium | reverse complement strand
CCAGGCTTGCCCGCGAGAATGCAACCGAGAAGGGGGGGAGGCGCTATCCCCTCATCGTGCTCGGCGGGTCCAACTCGATGGCCAGCGCCTCCATGTACGACGAGACTTCCGGCGACTCCTGCGTCGATGCCGTATTCTTCGGCGAGGCCGAGGGGGTGCTTGGACGCTTGGCCGTACGCCTGGCCGAGGCCGCCCGAAGTACCGGACAAGGTCGGCGCGACTCGCTCGGAACTATCGCAGATGAAATAACCGGCTTCTGGCCGACCGGGAGTTTTGGACCTGTCATGCAGGCGAAATCACATCTGGATACGGGCTTCTGTCCGGATACCAATGCCTTACCGCTTGCCGGATCGAACGATTGGACCGCGTCTCCACTGCTGGCGGGCGAGGAAGCCGGAACCGTAAGGCTCGAGATAACCAGGGGCTGTCCCAGCTTTTGCACCTTCTGCTTCGAGGGTTGGGAGCGCAAGCCGTTCCGCGAGCACCCGCTCGAGTCGATACTCGCCGAGGCCCGCAGGCTCAAGCTCGGTTCGGGCGCGAGCTCCGTCGAACTCGCCAGCTATAACTTCAACGCGCATTCCCGTATTGTCGATGTTATCAAGGAATTGCATAAAATATTTCTTTCGGTGACTTTTCAGAGCCAGCGCGTCGACATTCTCGCCCGCTCGCCAGGCTTGATACGCTTCGAGGCGGCGGCGGGCAAGAAGTCGTTTACCGTCGGCGTCGAGGGAATATCCCGCAGGGCGAGGGCCTACTACAACAAGGAACTCGCCGAAGGGGAGCTCCGCTCGGTGCTCACGCGCATGATACGCGAAGGAGCGCGCGAGCTAAAACTTTTCTATATACTGTCCGGCTTCGAGGACGAAGCCGACCTCGCGGAATTCTCGTCCTTTTCAGGGTGGCTCCAAAAAGCTGTGGCTGAGCGCACCGGCGGGGCGGCACCCAGGGTGGTGTTCTCCGTCGGCGAACTGATACGCATGCCGTTCACTCCCTTGGCATATGAACGCCTCATCCTGCAGAGGAGTCAATACGCGGCAATCGCGCGCGCGCTTGGCGAGACGGTCGAGCGCAGCGGCTTCGAATACCGCTCCCCGGAGCACTTCGACGAGTACTGCCTGTCCCAGGTGCTCGCCTTGGCGCCGGAAGGAAGCTTTGGCCTGCTATCGGCAATGGCCGCCCGAGGCTATGCGTATGACCGCAACCTGTCGCGGGGCGCCTGGGACTTCGCGCGCGCCTGGCTTGGCGAACGCGGGGCCCTCTCGGATGGCTACCTGGGCGAGAAGCCCCGCGACTACCCGTTCCCTTACAATTTCGTGCGAACCGTCGCTTCAAAGGATATCGTCTACAGCCGATTCCTCGACGCGAAGGAAAACCGGGAGCGCGCCTCCTGCATCGGATCAGCCTGCTTCGCCTGCGGAGCCTGCGGCGACGACGACATCGATGGCAGCGGCAAAGGCGGCGGCAGCGAACGTTCCGCCATCGCCGCGCACGCGGTCGACGAGGCGACAGAGCGGGATATCCGCGAAGTAGAGGCAATCATCGCGGCCAAGCGCACTCCCTGCGTCGCGTACATAAAAAGCTCCATACCCATCGGCTCGGCAAAAGCCCATAAGGCGTACGAAACCGCCAAGTTCCTCAAGGGCCTGTACGCCGCGATTCCCGGACTCGCCGAGATCGTATGGACCGCGGAGGATGCTTTCCTGAAGACGGACGACTCTCTTGCCAGACTGCCTGGCGCATGGGGCGATACCTGCTACCGCATTCTGTCATCGCGGCCGATCGATGCTCAGGCAATCGCCCAGGCAGGTTATGAATATATCTTCGCCCCGTCCGCTCCGGAGCGCATGCGGGTGGAACTGCGCTTCCCGGATACAAGTAAGGAAACCGCCGCGACAGTATTGTCGGTATTCCTCAACGGCGCCGCGATACCCCACGCTCTTCATAAAATGCCAGAGAGGATCGAGTTGCTCGTTGCCGACAAAGGCATCAAGAAACGCAATGTCATGCGCGCGACAATTGTGGAACAAGCATATGCCGCTGGAAGTCAGACCCGACGAACCGCGGTAGCCGAACTCCTGGTCGGGGCGAAATATGATTTGTCCTCATTGGCTGCCATCGCCAATAAACGAGGCGTGCGAATCGATACACTCGTCGCACTGCCTTAGTATACCATGCCCCGCTCCGGACGAGTTGACACTTACATGGTAAATAAATACCATTGCCTTGGCATCATACACATAAGCATGTACTTCAGAATACCTGACCGGATTCACTTCTGATTATCATGGGGATACCCGATGGATGTTACTCTGGGCGGAATAACACTTCTGCTAAGTTTTTCATTGGTCTATATCGGGGTAGTCCTTTCTCTCCTGTGGGCTTGGAAGGTCACGGTGAAGGCGCCCGGTATGCGGGATTGGACTATCGGCTTCGCCTGTATCGGCATCGGGCAGGTCCTTTACTTGGCGTATACGATCAATGGCATCCTGCCTTTCGCCGCCATCGGTTATATCATCGAAATCATCGGGCTGGTTCTTATTGTCCGTGGATCCGAGATATTTATTTTCGACAAATCTTCGATACTCCCGGAAGCGATAATCGGCGTGCTGGGCATCGCCTCTTCGGCCGTTTTCACCATCCTGTACCCGCATCCATTGCTACGCCTGGCCTTGGGCAATTCTGCGTTTGCGCTCCTGCAATTCAGGGTCGTGATGTTGTTCCTTTCCCGGCAAAATAGCGCGTTTCGTCAATCGATCCGTTATATCGCGCTTATTTTTTCACTGATCGGATTAGCCGAACTGTCGCAGGTGGCTATCGTATTGGTGAACGGCAGCCAGGAAACCTACTTGATCCTGAAGCCGATATTTTCGGTAGTGTTTCAATTCGGGTATATCGGTCTGATGATGACCACCATACACCTGGTATACGCACGTTTCCAACTCATACTTGCACAACAGGTGGAAGAGCGGAATACCCTGCTCAAAGAAATGCACCACAGGACTAAAAACAACCTTGCACTCGTCGCCAGCTTGGTTTCCTTGGAATCATCACAATTCCCCGATTCAGAGACAACCAATGCCTTCA
>CAZKJA010000420.1:0-3120 GCA_964552925.1 uncultured Treponemataceae bacterium | reverse complement strand
CTTCGACTACCTGGTGATCGAAAACACTCTTGGCAAGTACGGCGACAGGGTCGAAACCTTGAACAAGCTCCCCATCAACGTGCAGCACCTAGTCGGGCGCTAGCCCGTATATCTAACAGCGGAATCGGGCTCAGCCCAAGGAACGATCGACCGACGTACAGGCGTCTTTGCGTTCCCGATTGAATTCCCCTTCCTAAGTCCCTTGCTCTCTTATATGATTCCAATAATGACCTTTTAAAAGCCCCTAAAGGAGGTCGTACGTGGACTGGTTGATGCGGAATCTGGCAAAATGTCCGATCAGTCGGAATTGGCCGCGGAACTGGCCACACGTACGGCAGGCATTGATGCGCATTCTCTGGATCCATGCCGCGCGGCAGGATCTGGTCGATATTAGCGATTACATTGACCTGCGCTCGCCGGGTGCGGCATCCCGTTTCGTATCAGAGCTGTTCGGTCGAACAGAGATTCTCCTCACTTCTCCCCTTGCCAGCCGCATGGTACCAGAATTTGGCCGGGAAGATGTCAGGGATATGATACATGGCAATTACCGCATCGTCTGCCACCAGGCCGTCCCTGATTGAATATACATGGAGGCGCAGGATGAGTATCAAAGGCGTTGACCCAAGACTGACCGTGGGTATGTTGGCCGCTGATCTTTTTGAGGACCTGGAATTTTGGTCGGTGGCGATGAGGGTCCGGGAAGCGGGATATCGGGTGTTGGTCATAGGAAAGCAGGCTGGAGAAACCTACACCAGCAAGTCCGGCGGGCTTACAGCCACGAGTGAAGCGGCCAGTTCGGACCTGATGGCCGATGACCTGCGCGCCTTGCTGGTTCCTGGTGGGTTCGCCCCTGACAAGATGAGGCGGGACAAGGAGATTTTACGTTTGGTCAGGGAGATGGACAACGCTGGCAAAGTGCTCGGTTTCATTTGCCATGCCGGCTGTGTTGCCGCAAGCGCAAAAATAATCGGTCAGCGGAAAGTAACCGGTAGCCTGGGTATCAAAGACGACCTTGAAAATGCCGGCGGTATCTGGATGGATGAGCCAGCCTTCAGGGATGGCAACCGCGTCTGGGGCAGGGTGGTGGACGATATTCCCGCGTACCAAAGGGTGCTTATACTGACTCTTGGCGCTCCTTGAAGCGAAGCTAGCCCTTGAAGGGCGCCTCAGTTTTTTCGGGCTGGGCGGATTTGGTCTCCAGTCGCGCCTTGCCGTGCGGGGGATACCCCCGGGCCCCTGCAGTCCTGCGCCAGCTCGGACTGCACGTGTGCGCTCCTTCCGACCCGCCTGCGCACCTCTCGGCGCATACGAGCTTCGCTCGTTCGAGTCTGAGGAATGTTATTGGAATGGGGCTGTCTAGGAAGTAACCTAGGCAGCCCTTTGTTATTGGCACACGCAGGTAGTACCGCGAGTTGGTGGATACATGAGTCCTTGGAGATAGGTCCCCTGAGCTTCAAACCTGCAAACGCAACCGCTTTATATTATATCCGATGACCAGTAGACCCCATTCAACAGACACCTTCTTTGTGCCACGGAGCATGAACCGCCTGAAACCATAATTGCTTTTGATTTCCCCGAATACCGTTTCCACTTCGACCGCCCGACGCTTGCGGAGCCTTTTCCCTTCTTCCGAAGTCAGCAGTGCTTGTGCTTGCCTGCGAAGACGGAGCATCTCGCCATTGCGTTGAATTGTCCTGTTTCCCTTTGCGCTTGAGCATAGCTGGCGTTGTGGACAACCATCGCAGGTCGTACAGGTGTAGATTTTAAGCCCTTGCACATATCCCGTTTCAGTATGCGTTTGAGTGGCCTTGGTATACAGAAGGTGTCGTCCCTCAGGGCATGTATATCGATCAGCTTGCGGATCATACGGCCAGTTCTCGGTCTTGAACGGATTCTTCTTCCAGGCCCGCGTGGCTTCCTTGTGGAAGGTGTTGTACTTTACCAGGGCTTCGGTTGAGTTAGCTTCCATGTAGGCGTAATTCTCATTGCTGCCATAGCCGGCATCGGCGACAACCCGGGCTGGAAGCCTCCCCATGCGTCTCTTCATGTTCTCCAGATGTGGTATGAGCGTTCTGGTATCTGTCGGATTGGGGTAGATATCATAGCCGAGCACGAAACCGTTCTCGGTACCGATTTGCACGTTGTACCCAGGCTTGAGCTGCCCGTTACGCATGTGATCCTCCTTCATCCGCATGAAGGTGGCGTCATGGTCTGTCTTCGCGTAGCTGTTTCTGTTGCCAAGAATTGCGCGCTGGCTCTCATACTTCCGCTTGCGGGGCAAAAAGTCCTTCTCTACCTGTTTCACACACGCCTTCAGTTTTTTTTTACTATCCCTGGAGACTTCATTCGCCTCCAGCGCAGCAATCCGTTCATTCAATACCCGCGCAATCGTCGCGACCTCATCCGAGGTAAAGCCGCCCTGTTCACCCATCTCTTCGAGGTCCCGCTCGCCATACTCCTCGTTCTCTTCTGTGCTTGCCCTGTCGACTTCTTTCAGGAAAGCCCGGAGCTTCTCGTCGAGCTTGCGTTCGTTGGTATCAATGCTTCGCTTCCACACGAAGGTATACTTGTTCGCCGCCGACTCGATCTTCGTACCATCGACAAAATAATTTTCAAGTTTTACATAACCTTTGGCCGCCAGCAGTTTCACCGTCGTCATGAAGACTTCTTCCATGATGTCCTTGAGCTTGGAGCTACGGAACGAGTTGATCGTCCTGAAATCAGGCTTCTGGTTGCCGGCCAGCCACATGAACATCACATTTTCCCGCACCGCCTTGGCGAGCATGCGTGACGAGTATGTTCGCGTCATGTAGCCATACACGAGCACCTTGAACATCATCAGGGGATGGAACCGGCTCGCTCCACCGCCTTTGTCATATTTCTCCAGAATCGGTTCAAGGTTCATCTCTTCGATGGTTGAATTAACCAAGCGTACGAGATGTGTAGCGGGTATCAATTCATCTGCGCTTGGTGGTAACAGCCAAGGCTGGCTCTGGTCGTATGGTTTGAATACGACTTTATCGCTTTTTCCACGTGGCATGTAAAATTTTACCACCGCTTGCTAAACCTGTAAATTCCTAAAAATACGTAAGGGGCTGCCTAACTTAATAGACAGCCCCT
>CAZKJA010000419.1:0-3132 GCA_964552925.1 uncultured Treponemataceae bacterium | reverse complement strand
TCCCTGAGAGCCTCTCGAAAGGAATCAGGCATTTGTATTTCGCGAGACTCAGGATCATATTCCAGCTCGATGTCTACTTTCTCCCCAATACGCTTGGGAGAATTCTTGAGCATTTTTGCATTGATATAGAGTCGCCAATCGCCACTATACTTAACAAGCGTTTGTTTATAAGGGACTCCATTCAGAATCCCACGAACCGGTATCATCCCTTTGTCTTTCATTGCTTGCTCGAATATCTCCTGCAATACATCAACCGGGACGGGTACGAACGGATTAATGCCAATAATCTCAATTACTTCTGTAAATTTATGCATCTCTGACTTCCTTAATTCTTTTCTATCCAATGCTGCCTTCACATTTTTTTATTCCACTTTAGACACACATGGGAAATTTTCCAGCATCGCTGGTTTAAGCCCCACTATTCCTTGAACCCATTCTCGAATACAACCTTTATACATTAGGCTTTGGATTTTCTGCGGACCTATTGATTCTTCTCGGCGTTCGCTTTTCCCCAGTCGGCGAGTCCCGCCATGAGGGGACCGAGGGAAAGTCCCAATGCAGTCAAACTATACTCCACCGGCGCGGGGCGTGGTCCGTATTCCGTTCTCGAGATAAGGCCGTCTTCCTCAAGGTCTCGAAGAACGCGCATGAGCGTGCTTCGGTTGACCATTGGCAGTTCCCTTAAAATCTGGTTGAAGCGATTCTTTCCTGTCCATATCAGCCAAAGGACGTTGGTGCGCCATTTGGGGCTTAGTAGCGATGCCGCCATGGCGATCGGACAGGTGAAAGTTTTCCCGGAAAGGCTCCATGTCCTCATCCGCCAACAATACCGGCATAGTTGCAGAAAAGCAACCTCTGGACGATTCCGCTGGCGTACGCGATCCTGTTATCGGAGGCAAACGATGGAAAGAGTCGAGTATCCGGACGTACCGCTTCTGCACAGGAATCCGGCGTTCTCTCAGGTAGCCGTCGTACCGGCCTCGGCGTCATGGGTCCTGGTCGGAGGGCAGAACGCCGTATCGGAGAAAGGTGAGATCGTCGGCAAGGATGATCTCGCTTCGCAATCCCTCCAGGTGAGGCTCAACGTGGAACGCGCCCTCGGCACGGCGGGTTGTTCCTGGAAGGACGTGGTTCGCGTGCAGGTATACCTGAAGGCTGGCCAGGATCCGCGCGCGGCGTTTAGCCAGTTCGCTCCGGCTCTGGCGCAAAGGGACGCGCCACCTTTGGTCAGCGTATACCAGGTCGCGGCTCTCGCCCATCCTGATTTCCTGTTGGAGGTTTCCTGCGAAGCGGTACGACCGTGAGCGGATCAGAGATCGGACGAACGAAGGCTGCAACTGGTTGTTGCAGGTTCAGGTGCTTGAGGCTCCAGGCGGAAGATCGAAGATCGCGTTGCACGGGGAACGATTGGCTAACGCCGAAGGCCGGGAGAAATTATTGAAGCGTTTTCATGAAATACTCGAAAAGATTGAGTCTGCCACGGTCACAGTCTCCGACTAATTGAATGCTTTCTTCAGACAGGAGTAGGCATAAGCTGGAAAGGCCGAGTTCAGGATGGTCGAAGTCATCGAAGAAAATTGATCCAGCGGGCTGTAAAGGCATTGAGATCCTCTCTGGCCGAACCGGTTACAGTTACGCCAAAGAGGGCGGGTACACCCTGCTAGTCGCACCCTAAAAAGCCGTTCCCTGCTTGGGAACGGCCGTGGCAAGTTGCATGATTCCCTATTTTAGCTTCAATCTCATGAACGTGACATCTCCGTCGACCTGGCTTCCGTGGGTCGCTTCGTTTTTGGCAGAAGCATCCTGATATTCCAGATTCACGTTTGCCGCGATCGGCTCGTAGACTCCGCCATTGGTTGCGCCGTCGACTAGCCCCGCCTTGACCATGTCGACCATGACCGTCGTTGCGCTAACATCGCTGTAGTCGGGCGCATAGCTTTCGCTCTTGGCGAGTAGGTCGTACCAGTAGCCGTAGTAACGGAAGTTGTTCGCGTTGCCGGTGTAGACTTCGCCGTAAAGGAGGAGGTCGTTGCCGGAGGCGGCGATTCCCTTTATATGGTTTCCGCAGACTTCCTTGGGACCGGTACCCGTATAGTATAAGGCTGCCCATTTGAGGGAAAGATCAGCGGTCGAGAATTTTGCGAGCATTCCGTCACCGAGGCCCGTGTCGAGACCCGCTGTCCCGATTCTTCCTCCGGCATATACCGCATCGCCTATGACTTTCACGACCTTGGCATTGTTGTTCCCTCCGGCGGTTCCAGGGATGGTCGTTCCGCGCACCTGCTTCCCGTCGGGGCTAACCTTGATGACGCTGAAATACGTCGTGGCCCCGCGTCTGTCGGCGGAAAGATAGATAGTGCCACTTGAGTCGACATCGATGCCGTTGAAATTGCTGCCGGTTCCCATATTAAAGTTCATTGCCCATTCGAGGGTGGGTTTCGATTTGATATTCCCGAGCTTCGCGAGGAAGGGCGAGCCGGTGTTTTCCCCCTGCCAGCCCGCGACGATGAGGCTACCCTTTCCGTCGGCTTTGATCGCATAACCGCGGTCGTTGTAATTGTTGCCGTTGGGGTTGATGATCCGGCTCCATACATGACTGCCGTCAGAGGCGGAGAAGGCGCTTACGAAGACACCCTGGATATTGCTGCTCTGGTCCTTGCCCTGGCCGGTAATGAACACCATGCCGTCCGCTGCATCGATCGCGTAGGCTTCGGATGAGTCGGTGAACTTGAGGCGGCTAGTATCGGCGAACCAGTATTTTCGCCATACTTCGCTTCCATCCTTTGGATCGATCTTCATGATGAGGGAAAGATACGCGCTGTTCGAGCCGTTTCCGACGCTTCCGGTAATATAGAGGAACCCCTGACTGTCCATGCATATCGCATTCGCGCTGCCGCCGGATTCATCGTTCTGGCTTGGGTCGGGCATGCGGTCGTTGAACTTGGAGTGATAGACATTCTTCCAGCCCGCGCTGCCGTCCGCATTTATGCGCCCGACGAAGATGTCATAATAGTAGGTATCGCTTGAAAGATATTTTCCGTTTCCCGCGAAGAACATATTCCCCGCGCTGTCGGCGACCATGCCGGCGGGGCGCTCATCCTGGTTCTTGTTGTACCCGCCCCAGACTTTGTT